>CAZGDO010000021.1:0-18178 GCA_964524365.1 uncultured Gammaproteobacteria bacterium
TCAAATGGCGATGTTTCGGACTTGCTGTAGATACTATGCGACTTGTAATATAATTCAAACTTTCCTAATTCTCCATCTTCTTTTTTTACTTGTGCGTCTGGACGCTTGTTTACTGTTGCCTGCAAAAAAATCGTATACTCGGGTTTCAGTTCGAGCACGGTGTCAACAAATTTTTTATCAACGAAAACTTGAATCGTGCCTGTAAAATCCCGAACCTCAAGAAATATCATTTTTCCAAGTTTTCGAACTACTGAAACCCACCCACGGATTTCTACGTCTTTTGATGCATTACTTGGAATATCCTTAATAACTGTACGTTCCATTATTGAATAAATGTTAATGAATCAATCGCAGTTTCAAATTCATCAAATCGCCGAAGCGCCTGTTCGGACAGCGCGCGAGCCTTTAACTGGGCAAGCGTGTCTTTGCCCTGCTCAATTGCATCTGCTTCAGATACCTCGTTTTCTGCAATCTTTTCAATTGCACGAGAAATCATAGCAGTTGAATATGTAGAATTCTGATATGGGACAAGATATGCAACACTTAGATAATGGCTATACATCCCAAAATAATAATACATTTTTACGGCTTCACGCCCATCCAACTTAACAACGCTTACCTCGTATGGCGCAAATCCCAACGCGCGAATTTGTGACTCAATCGTCCCGACTGACGCCTTTGCATCAACTGTTCCAGCAAACCAAAGTGGGGTACCATCCCACTGTACCGGAGAATAATTAGCCGTTGCACCGGTCACATCTACGAAGCCCGGGACATCAAACCGATCTACGTTACTAAAATATGCCAAAAGCATATTTCCATTAACGCCCTTTAGCTTGACAAGTTCAGGGATGACGACTTCCCCCCATGTGTCAGGAATATCCATAGCGATATTCAAGTCTCCATTCACAAACCTATGAGCTGTGGCAGTATTGGTATTCCCATTTGTTGAATTCGTAATAGGAATATTTGCTACTTGGTTTGTAACGCCAGTACTAAATATATTCACGCTTATTGTGTGGGTAGCTGTCAGTAATCCTTGCGTAGCAGTAAGAGTTACCTCTGCATTTGTATTCAAGCTTTTACCTGTCATATGGAGCGTGACTGTATCACCTACATCTATCGACGCAGGTTCTACTGTTGCGGTTACCTCATTTGGCGCGTCAACGGTAAGAGAAATTTTATCCGTGCCGTTATCTGAGGTAACAATACCCTCAAGATTGGTGCTTTCCCCTAATTCTATCGCGACGCGATCTTCCATGGTGATTGAAAGCGAAATCGAATTATTCGTCGTGCTTTGATATACGAAAAAAATAGCCACGCCGACGATCACAATCGCTATGGTAATGATAAGGATGCCGACTGTCGTAGTAATCCCTTTTGGTGTATACATAAATTTATGGTCTCAAACGATTAATAAGGCGAGGAAATGGAATTGTTTCTCTAATGTGCGAAAGACCGCAGAAAAATGCGACTAAGCGTTCCAATCCAATACCAAATCCTGCGTGCGGGACAGAACCATACCGTCGCAAATCGATATACCACGCAAAGTCAGTTTTTGATAATTTATGCTCTTCAATCTTTTCTTCAAGAAGCTTCAAATCGTCAATACGCTGACTCCCACCGGAAACCTCGCCATACCCTTCTGGGAGTAGTAAGTCGCTACAGAGTGCGTATTTCGAATTCTCTGGATCTGGTTTCATATAAAATGCCTTTATCGCAAGCGGGTAACGCGACACAAACACGGGGATAGTATATTTTTGCATAAGCATCGTCTCATCATCGTTTCCAAAATCTTTACCATCTTTAATATCGGATCCCAGCGCCCGTAGCTCATCTAGTGCCTGTGTATACGTCATGCGAACGTACGGTTTGGTTAGTTGTTCGATTTTTATCGTATCTCGTTCAAGTATGTGTAGTTCTTGAGCGCATGTCGCCAAGACATGTTTTGCAACATACTGGAAAATCTCTTCTTGAACGTCTATATTCTGCTTATAATCACAAAACGTCATTTCAGCATCAAGCATCCAAAATTCAGTCAAATGCCGGCGCGTCTTTGATTTTTCTGCACGAAAAACAGGGCCAAAGTCATATACACGCCCGAGTGACATTGCTAGTGCCTCAAGATATAGCTGCCCAGACTGCGAAAGGTACGCGGGCTCGCCAAAATAATCAGTTTGAAACAGAGTAGTTGTGCCCTCACACGATGTTGGAGTGAGAATCGGCGTATCCGTGAGACGGAAGTTATGTTCTTTAAAATACGAACGTAACGCCCATATAACTTCATCACGAATAGTTAAGATGGCTCGCTGCTTCGGGCTACGAATCCAGAGATGCCGCATGTCCAATAAAAAATCAGGTCCATGCTCTTTTTTTCCGATCGGGTAATTCTCTGCCACATGAACAATAACAAGGTTTATCGCATGAATTTCATATCCCGAGGGCGCCCGTGGCTCTTTTTTTATAGTTCCTTCAATATGAACTGAGGATTCTGTGGTAAGGGCGCGTATTTGGTCTCCTATCTCTTGAGAAACGACTCCTTCGTCAATTATTGCCTGAATTTCGCCCGAGCCGTCGCGCAGGTGTAAAAAATGAATTTTTCCAGACGAACGAATTCGAAAAATCCATCCAGAAAGCCTGATTGGTGCATCGATATATTTTCCTACATCACGAATAGCAATATTCTGCATAGATGAATGTACTATACTGAAAAATCGCTATTTTTGCAACTTAAAAAACCTTAAATGACGTGTCCTGTCTTCTTTTTTCGATAGACCCATTTTAGTGTCTCAAACGTGATCGTGCCAATCATGGAATATACAAAAACAAGGAGCCAATCAAAGAACCCCGGTGACGTCGTGTGGAGCACATTTTTGAAAAATGGAAGATATACCGCTATCAATTGGGTACAAAATGCCACCCCAATTGCTCCTAATAACCAAGAATTTGAAAGAAAGTTCTGTTGAAAAAATGAACGCCGGAGTACGCGGACACTAAATACATACACAAGCGAATCTACGGAAACTGCTAAAAACGTAACTGTTCTCGCTCGATCAACGTCACCCGTCACTTTCCAGTAGGCATAAAAGAGGATAAGCGCACCAATACCAGTCAACAAGCTAATAAGAAAAATACTTTTGCGCATCCGTGGCGTAAATATGGCTTCTCCGCGCGCAATCGGAGGCTCTGTCATAACATCAGCCTCTTTGTGTTCTAGCGTCATAGCTAGAGCAGGAAGACCATCAGAAACTAAATTAACCCATAAGATCTGCGAAGCAAGAAGCGGAATAGGAAGTCCCAAAAAGAGTGAAAGCGAAATTAAGATCATTTCCGTAAAACTGTCGGACATCAAGTACAAAATGATTTTTTTTATGTTAATGAATATGACACGACCCTCTTCAATCGCATGGACGATCACTGAAAAATTATTTTCAAGTAGTACTATATCCGCGGTCTCTTTTGCTACGTCAGTCCCCGACCCTAACGCGATACCAATATCAGCTGATTTCAGAGCAGGTGCGTCATTGACGCCGTCACCGGTCATTGCAACAACCTTGCCTTTTCGCTGCCACGCATCTATTATGCGCAACTTATCTTTTGGACTAACTCGCGCGTATACTGAAAAATCTGTAATTCGCTTATCTAATTCTTCCTGAGATAATTTTTCTAGTTGTTCGCCATCGATAATATTTTCATTTTCTGCAGGGAGCCCAACTTCTCTCGCGATTGCCTGTGCCGTTAAATGGTTATCGCCAGTAAGCATGACTGGGCGTATACCTGCCTCAACAGCTTGTTTAATTGTTTGTTTTACATCTTCACGCAAGGGATCTTGTAAACAGAAAAATCCAAGAAAAGTTATATCTGACAATTCATCTTCCTGTTGCGGAAGTCGCGTATCTGGGCTGCAGTCAGAATAACCAATACCAAGTATTCTCAATCCTTCTGATGATAATTTTTGATACTGGTGTTGGAGTGCATGTTTTTGCTCCATAGTAATCGGATGGACTTTACGATTTTTCTCTATTGTAGTTACGTGACGAAGGAGTATTTCAGGAGCACCTTTCACGATAAGAAGCGCGCCATGGCCATTCGCATGGCTCGTCACCATAAATTTTCTATCAGAATTAAACGGAACGACATCAAGGCGTTTAAACTCTTTTTGCTCAGTCGATCGAAAAAATCCAAACTTTGCTGCGGCCGCAACTAAGGCTCGTTCAGTCGGATCCCCATAAATTCTCCACGCATGAATGCCATCATTTGGATTTTCAAGATTTGCATCAGAAGAAAGCAAGCCGAATCGTAAGGCTTTAAATACACTATCCGGATGTCGGATAGATCCGTCTGTTGATCCGACATGCGCATCATAATCTCCCGTCAATATACGAACGACATGCATTTCACCCATAGTAAGAGTACCTGTTTTATCGGTGCAAATGACGCTGGTTGAACCTAGCGTTTCAGCGGCGACAAGCTTACGAACCAATGCATGCTGATTTAAAATCCGTTGCATACCAAGCGCGAGGATGACTGTGAGCACCACAACAAGGCCTTCGGGGATTGCGGCAACAGCGAGCGCGACTGCTGTGGTAAACATTGCGACAAATTCATACCCAAGCGCAATACCCAAGATAAACAAAACTAAGCTTATGCCCAAAATTAATCCTGCTATAGTTTGTGAAAACTTTTTTAATTTCGTTTGTAATGGAGTTTCTTCGCGTGACGTGCCAGAAAGTAATTTTGAAATATGGCCTATTTCAGTTCGAAGACCTGTTGCAACAACAACACCAGAAGCAGAGCCAGACACAACGGTCGTTCCAAAAAAAGCCATGTTCGTTTTTTCGGTTATAACCAACGCAGCATCAAGCTTTTCATTTTTTTTCTTAACAGGTGCTGACTCACCGGTCAGCATTGATTCATTAATTGCAAAATCGTGCGTTTCAAGTAATCGAATATCGGCAGGAACTCGTGATCCTGCTTTTAATAAAATAATGTCGCCCGGGACTAACTCGGCGGGATCAATCGCTTGTTCTTTTCCGTCTCGCATTACACGAGCGGTGAACGTTACGATTTTTTTCAGAGCCTGTAGTGCGCGTTCCGCACGAATTTCTTGAAAAAATCCAACGATAACATTAAGGACCACCGCTGCTAAAATAACCCACGCATCGGTCGAATTTTTTAAAAACATACTGATTGCGGCGGCTATGAGCAAAATATAAATAAGAGCGCTTTTGAATTGACTCACAAAAACAGTAATCGCGGAAAGACCTTTCTCTGAAGCGAGAATGTTAAAACCAGCGTCAGCGCGTCGATGTTCTACGTCCATCGCATGTAATCCTGTGTGTTCATCTGAATGAATCTTTTCTAGGGTTTCGCGTACTGAAAGCGATGCCCATTGTGTCTCCTTCATATACATATTGTAGCATGAACACAATACAGCAAAAATACGACGATCTTTTCCTGTTATGGAACATCAAAAAACACCACGCGAAAGGATGATGTATTTTGATGTGCGCCGTGGGGGAATCGAACCCTCAACCTTGGGCTTAAAAGGCCCCTGCTCTACCAATTGAGCTAACGGCGCATAATTTATTACTGGAGTTTACAATGCTTATGAAAAAAAATAAAGTTTACGCTGATTTCGCTTTAAAAAACGATTAACCGCCTAGTATGGGATGTTGAAACTTAACTCTTTTGAAATGTGCTATACTTGGTATATATGCATTTATCAGGCGGAGCCATATTTGTGGTCATACTCCTCTTCATCGCTGGCGGTGCCATCTATTTCATGGGCAACAAAAAATTCTAGCTGCTCTGAGTCTTTGATGACAACGCACGATCAAGGAGTTTCAAAAAAACCTTCCTGGTCACCTCAACATCAGATTGCGCTCGATGCGCCTGTTCGTTCACAACACCAAAGTATTGCGCAACCCTCCCTAAACTGTACGAGGGAATAATGAGGAGTCTTCGAGAAATTTCACACGTATCAAGTGATTGATTGCGTGGTTCTGGTACACCAATTTTTCTGCAGGCAGCAAACAAAAAACTGAGATCAAACCCAACGTTGTGGCCGACAAGAACTGATCCTTCAATAAATCGTAAAAACTCAGGAATAGCATCAGCGAGTTCTTTGCCGTTAACCGCAACAGCCTCCTCGGTTATCCCGTGAATTTTCATTGATTCCTCTGGAATCGGCTTTGTTGCCTTTACTAGTGTATGAAAATAATCGACAACCTCACGGTCAATAAGTTTTTCTGCTCCTATTTCAAGGATCTCATGACCTTCTTCAGGCTTTAACCCTGTTGTTTCAAGGTCGAAAACAACAAAAGATTTTTTTGGGTTTTGCGCCCCATCTGGATTCATGGTCTAGAGTGTACAAAAGAAAGAGTTTTTAGGCAAGCGCGAAGCTTTTCCCTCATCTATGGGGACAACCTGTGGGCATAATGTGCCTTGATTTGTAGGGCTCCGGTTGATAATATGAATAGCACACCATGGCGAAACAATCTTCATCAATCCAAGAGAAAATCCCTCCACAAAATATCGAAGCTGAACAATCAGTTCTCGGCGCGTTGCTCATAGACAAAGACGCAATTATTAAGGTTGCGGACATGTTAGAGCAAGCTGATTTTTATAAAGAAACTCACGGGGCCATCTATCAGGCCATGCTCGATTTATTTGAACATCACGAACCGATTGATATTCTCTCATTGTCTGGAAGACTCGAAGATCAAAAAAAACTGGAAATAAGCGGTGGGCGAACCTATCTCTCAACACTCGCAAACATTGTGCCAACTGCCGCTCACATAGAAAGCTACGCAAAAATTGTTAAACATAAATCCACGCTACGTAAACTACTGAGCGCGGCACAAACAATCACCGAGCTAGGATACAACGAAGAAGAGGAAGCTGTCGAAGTTCTTGATCAAGCCGAACAGGCGCTTTTTTCTGTTTCACAGAAACATTTAAAACAAAACTTCATCCACATTAAAAGCATTCTCGTCGACACATTTAATCGTCTTGATGAACTCCACCAGAACAAAGGAATGCTTCGCGGTATTCCGACTGGTTTTCCTGATTTAGATTTTAAGCTTGGGGGTCTGCAAAAATCTGATCTGGTTATACTAGCAGCGCGTCCATCAGTTGGAAAAACAACGTTTGCTTTGGATATTGCACGACATGTTGCAGTCAACGCAAATGTACCTATCGGTATTTTTTCGCTCGAAATGTCAAAGGAGCAATTAGCTGATCGACTCCTTTGCGCTGAAGCGAGCGTTGGGTTGTGGAAAATGCGTACTGGGAAACTCGATGACGATGAAGACTTTACCCGGATCGGCGAAGCAATGGGAAAACTGTCTGACGCGCCTATTTTCATTGAGGATTCTGGGTTCGTTAATGTCATGCAAATTAGAACGAAAGCACGACGATTAAAAATGGAACACAATCTCGGGCTCATCATTGTAGACTACCTACAATTAATGGAGGGGCATGCAGGCGAAGAAAATCGCGTTCAAGAAATTTCTCAGATTTCACGTGCGCTCAAATCATTGGCTCGTGAATTAAATATTCCTATACTCGCCCTTTCGCAGTTGTCCCGCGCGGTTGAAGCGTTATCACCCCCAATTCCAAAACTTTCTCACTTGCGTGAGTCGGGTTCTATCGAGCAAGATGCTGATGTTGTTATATTTATATACCGGCCATCAGTATATAAACGAAAAGAAGAGTTAACTCAGGAAGAACAAAATCTCGCGAAAATAATTATTGCGAAACACCGCAATGGCCCAACGGGAGAAATTAGTCTCACGTTTGATGAAGAGCGGGTTCGATTTATGAATCGAGCAAAAGAACAATTTGCTGCGCCACACCCATTTTAACATTACTAACCGCAAGAACTTATGTCTATGTTTTCAAAAATAAAAGAAATAAATGATTTGCGAAGTCAAGCAAAAGAACTTGAAAACGCGCTTTCGCAACTTTCAATTACTCAAACGTCGTCTGATGAATCAGTTCGAGTCACTATGACGGCAAAAATGGAAGTTACCGAACTAACAATTGCCCCAGAAACTTCAGCTGAAATAATAAAAGAAACAATAAACGCCGCAATTATTGCTGCCCAACGAAAAGCAGCAGAACACATGCGTACATCTGGCGGACTGAATTTCCCTGGACTGTCATAATATTTCCATGACGCATTATCCAAAAGCGATTCAAGATGCTATTCAAGAGCTCTCTCATCTTCCGGGGATCGGCACAAAAACTGCCGAGCGTTTAGTGCTTTCTATATTACGAAAAAAGAAGCAAGACCAAACGGCGCTAACTGCTTCACTGACACAATTGCAAAATAATATACGCATGTGCACTCTCTGCGGTTACGTTACAGATAATTCGGACGGCATCTGTGCATATTGCAAAGACGCGTCAAGAAATAACAATACAATTTGTGTTGTTGCCGATATGCAGACGCTCCAAGTCATTGAAAAAAGTGGCGTATTCCATGGCGCATATCATGTTCTTGGAGGAACCATTAATCCAATTGAAGGCATTAGTGCGGACATGTTGAACATAGAATCGTTACTGCAACGCGTGCGATCAGCGAAAACGAAAATACGAGAAGTGCTCCTCGCAACCGGGACTGACATAGAAGGCGAACAAACGGCACTCTTTCTTGCTCAAAAACTGAAACCTCTACGCGTAAAAATCACTCGTCTTGCACGAGGCATCCCACGTGGGTCAAATCTAGAATATGCAGACGAAATGACGCTCGCGGACGCAATACAAAACAGGCAACAAGTATAAAAAAGAGGGGTATGTATTACCCCTTCTTTTCTTGAATGTTTGAAATTTCAACTTCCGTGAAATACTGCTTATGCCCTTGTGTTCTGCGATATCGGGTCTTGTTTTTGTACTTCCCAATAATTACCTTTTTCGCTCGCCCTTGGCGGAGAATTTTTGCGGTAACTACTGCTCCCGCGATCTTTGGGGTCCCAAGCTTGCATGCTTTCCCTGCGTCATCAGCGATAAGAAGTACTGTGTCAAAAGTCACAGTGTCTCCCTTTTTGCCATCAATTTTCTCTACGCGAACTTTAGTGTCTTTCGTTACAATATATTGTTTGCCACCTGTGGCGATAACTGCAATTGTCATAGAAGGATAAAAAAAATAAGTCTTGAATTCATCGACATGCCTTAGCCTATCACCCCGAGCCAATTGGTGTCAATAGTCTATCGAAACGAGGTCTCCGACGGAAATTAAGTTCGCGCTTCCCGCGGGAAGCTCAAGAACTTGGCTAATAGACCCGGGAGATTGACGGATCTCGGGATCTTGCCCACCCATTGGTGGTGAGACATTCTGATCAATGCCTATGACAGTCCCATTATAAATCCAAACAATATCCAGGCCAAAACGCATACCTTTCATCCAAAACGTTGCGTTCTGGTTCGTTGAAAAAATAAACAACATACCATCAGAACCAATTGAATTCCTGTTGGAAAGTCCTTGTTCTTGTGCTGCCCTTGTCCGTGCTACCTCGACGGCATACTGTTGTTGTCCAACCGACAATAAAGCAAATTCTTTTGCTTTTATTATCGCACTGTGATCACGCACGACTGTAGTACCCAAAGCAAGCAAAATGGTAGCCGCTAAAAAAAGGATTAACCAAAAAAATCGTCTGCTCATATGCTGGAGGTTCGTTTTTTTATCGCAAACAAAATCAGCGTGCACGAAAGAGATGCCGCAAGGATAAGTAAAATAAATTTAATCCATGCGTTCGCGAATAATGCACTCACACCAAATAATAACGAAAGGGCATAAAAAATATATAAAACGGTCTGCGGGTTCATGCCTTTATCTTGAAGCCGAAAATGCAAATGTAAGCGGTCAGCCTGCCATATTTTTTTTCCTTGGCTCAGCCGTGTTATGATGACCCAAACCACATCTAAAATGGGTAGTGCGAGAATAAGCAATGCTGTCGCAATCTTTGCACCAGAAATAATTGCAAGAAGACCAAGAAAAAATCCCACCAAGATACTTCCACCTTCTCCGAGATAAATTCGAGCTGGATATTTGTTAAAAATCCAAAAACCAAAAAACGCGCCCGCGATAATAATTGAAAGCATCGCTGTCCCAGGCTGGTCCACGATTGGCGTTAAGCTTAATCCGAACAAAAGCATACTACCTATTACGCCAACACCGGATGCAAGGCCATCAACTCCATCTAATAACTTTGTTGCATACATAAGGACAAGCAACCACATAAAGGTAAATAAATCACTCCACAAAGTGAGGTGATATGCTGTGTCTCCAAATTGAAGTATCTGTATCTTAATGGAATCAAGAATAAGGACCCCACCAAATGGCGAGGTTATGTAATCAACACCGACGCCAAATAGGACAACAACTAAAATCGCAAGAACCGGAAAAAACATCTGTTGGATTGCTCGTAAACCTTTTCTATCATCTAGGGAGCCACCCATAACAATAATGAGTCCTCCAAATAAAATACCCAGCAACTGGCGGACAGAAAGAAAACTATCGATAAGCAGGTGCGAAACAAGTAGGGAAACAGCTATGCCAACAAGAACTGAAATATAAACCGCCCATCCGCCAAGAAGTGGGATCGGATTCCGTTGACGTTTACGTTCTGGGGCAGTATCTGGATCGTCAACAATATTAAAATGATGTGCAAGTTTTTGAACAATTTTTGTACTGACGACGCCGATAAGAACAGTCACACAAAAAACAAATACGTACACCCACATAGTTATTGTTTTGCTAAAAAGTTTTGAAGCACGATTTGAGCTGCGAGACTGTCGATGCTTTTTTGGAACGAACTCACTCTTCTCTTTTCAGCTTCTTTTGTTGTAAGGCGTTCATCTTCAAAGAAAACGGGAAGTGATGTGAAGTCGGTAATTTTCGTGCCAATAGCACGAATCTTTTTTGCCATCTCGGTTTCAGTCCCATCTAGAGAAAGTGGTAATCCAAGAACAATTGTTTGTATACCTTCAGTACGCAAAAATTGTGAGACGCGGGAAAGCGTAGTCTCCTCATCACCAGCCTGAATATGTTCACGTGGGAAGGTCATACTTCCATCAGGAGAAATACAAACGCCTATCCGTTGACCACCCCAATCAAACGCAACTATGGGTGGCTTAATTTTTGGTAAGGATGTCATACCCATTTTTTGTAATTGCAATCGTATGTTCAAAATGCGCAGTGAGTGAATTATCAGCTGTTCGCACCGCCCACCCATCTTTCTCAGTCACAACGTGATACGATCCTGCTGCGATCATGGGTTCGACAGCAATGGTCATGCCCGCGTGTAGTTGCGCGCCTGTTTTTGGAAATCCAAAATTTGGAACCTTTGGATCAGCATGCAATTCACGTCCAACGCCATGCCCCACTAACGCACGAATGACCGAAAATCCTTGCGCTTCAACAAATGTTTGAATAGTATTTCCAACGTCACCAACATATGCGCCATCTCGAACTTTTTTCATGCCCTCATAAAATGATTGCTCCACAACTGAAAGTAGTTTTTTTGAAAGCTTATTTTTGCAACCATCAATACAGACACTCCGCGCGGCGTCCGTGTAATACCCTTTATAGAGGACCCCAAAATCAAACCCGACGAGCTCGCCGGCACGAAACGGCTCAGTACCGGGAATACCGTGAACCACCTGACTATCGCGGGAAACGCAAACTGATGCAGGAAAACCGCCAAACCCCAAAAATGCTGGTTTCGCTCCACGTGATTCGACATAATCCCGCGCCATAGCATCAAGATCAGCTGGCATGACGCCTGCATGTGCGCGCTCGACAAGTAAATCTAAGACATCGGCAAGAAGTTTTCCGCCTTGCCGCATCAGTTCTATACCTTCTTGAGTCTGAATCATACGGCTTAAAGAAGCTTGTAATCAGATAACACTTTTTTCATATTCGTAGTCACTTCAGCAATAGGTGGCGTCCCATCAATCTCAATGTATCTGTTACGTGTAGTATAGTAGTTTTTTAGCTCATCCGCACGTTTTGCATACTGCTGATACCGATAACGGATGACTTCTTCTTTGTCATCACTTCGTCCTTCTGTTTTTGCTCGAAGTAACAGGCGTTTGACTGATTCTTCTTCATGAATGACAAAATAAATCAAAAATGGATCTGAAATTGCTCCCGCGTGTTCATGCGCCCAGTGCTCGAGCATTTCAGCTTGACCTAATGAAAGCGGAAACGGATCAAAAATAATCCCAGTTGCTCCGATTAATTTTTCTGCATTATCAAATACAAGACTTGTCACCACGCTATCGGGCTGTGGGATGCCTTTATCGTATCGTTCAGTAATCTCTTTTGCTTCGGCGTTTTGCGATGCATGCTGGCGTTGCGCGCGAATCAAATCTCCAGTTACAATATGCTGAAAACCATATTCATTGCAAAGCACCGTAGCTTGCGTTCCTTTGCCACTTCCGGGAGCTCCAAGAAAAGAAAAAATCGTCGTTCTCATGAAAACGCCTGAATGATTAAAGTCCTTCGTAATCATGCATTACGAGTTGTGCATCTATCTGTTTTACTGTTTCAATAACTACACTTACCACGATCAATAAACTTGTCCCACCGATAGTAAATGACGAAATTCCGGTCGCTGATTGCGTGAGCACTGGAAGGATCGCGATAATACCAAGAAAAAGTGCTCCACCCAAAATTATTCGATTAGATATATATCCTAAATACTGCGCGGTTGGATTGCCCGGTCGGATACCAGGTATAAATCCACCTTGTTTTTGCAAATTTTCTGAGATTTGCTGAGGATGGAAAATGACAGCTGTATAAAAATAGGTAAACGCTACGACCAACACAAAATACATGATTGCGTATGTTGTCTGATTTTGAAAAAAATTAATGACCATCGTTGCAAAACTGGCTACCCACGCTGTTGAAGCATGAACGAAAAACTGCGCAATCAACGGCGGGAAAAGAACAATTGAAATTGCAAAGATGATAGGAATAACACCTGCTTGGTTCACCCGCAAAGGTAGATGTGTACTTACACCACCATACATTCGGTTGCCGCGAATTCGTTTTGCGTAGTTAACTGGAATATTGCGTTGACCCTCAGTGACAAACACAACACCAGCTATTGTCACAAGCGCAAGAACCGCAAATCCGATAAACGTGGTGATTTGTGTCTGATCAACCACTGATAAGCTTTGTTGAATACTCGCAGGAATATGTGAAACGATACCAGCAAAAATAATCAGTGAGATACCGTTCCCAACTTTCTTTTCAGTTATAAGCTCACCAATCCACATCAAAAATATAGTACCACCCGTTATGGTGACAATTGCGGTTATTAATTCGAAAATTGGCATATTTTCAATAACACCCGCCCCTGACTGTCGCAAATACACAATGGTCCCATATGCCGACAATATTGCCATCGGAATGGTGAGTAATCGCGTGTATTGATTGATACGTTGCTGTCCCTGTTCGCCTTCTTTCTGCATTGCCTCAAGGCTCGGGACGATCATTGTTAACAACTGCATGATAATAGACGCGGTAATATATGGACCCACGCCAAGCATGACGATGGAAAAATTTGAATAACCACCACCAGAAAAGACATTCAAAAGACTCAATACCTGATTTGAACTAAATAAATCCTGTAAATTCTGCAAATTGACCCCAGGCACTGGAATATGCGATGCAAGGCGAAATAGCGCCAACATGCCAAGTACGAACAAGAGACGGTTTCGTACGTCTTTTACTTTCCAAATGGCCCTAAGCTTTTCAATCATGAGCGTGTTATAACCCGAACGTTTCCGCCGGCTTTTTTAATGGTAGCTTCTGCTGACACTGAAAATGCGTGCGCTGACACTGAAAGCTTTTTCTTGAGCATTCCGCCATTAAGTATTTTAACCTGCATGCCGCGTCCAATCAATGCTTTTTCAAGTAACGTTTTTGGGGTGACGTGATCTCCTTCAAGAAACGCTTTTTCAAGTTGTCCCACATTTAGTGTAACAACGCTGGATGTTCGCTTAAATCCACGTACTTTTGGGATTTGCATTAAATATTGTTTCAATCCTCTTCGCTTTAATCCTGATTTTCCTCCGCTTCGTGAGCGCTGTCCTTTAACGCCACGCCCAGAAAACGTTCCCAGGCCACTTCCAGTCCCACGACCAACCCTTTTTCGGCTGGTGCGTTTTTGTGAGGGTCGTAAATTGTGTATTCCTCGTGCCATAGTTATGCTTTTTTAACTACTCCGCGTAAAGCAAGCGGATCTTTGCGAAACTTTGAAAGTCCCAAAATCACTGCTTTTACATTATTAATCTTATTTGCGCTGCCCATCATTTTGCAAACTACGTTTTTTACACCAGCAAGATCCATAACTGACCGTACTGCGCCTCCTGCAATAATACCGCTTCCTTGTGGGGCTGGTTTCATGTATAACTCTGCTGATTTAAATCGTACCCGAACATCATGAGGTATTGTATCTTTCACCGTTACTACAGTAATCATATGTTTTTTTGCTTGATTAACTGCCTTATTAACGGCACTTGCGACATCAGCTCCTTTTGCTACTGCCATGCCCACCTTCCCTTTTTGATCACCTATAACAACACATGCGCGAAAACGCATGCGTTTGCCGCCCGCAACAACGCGTGTGACGCGAGCAAGGTCAATTACGCTTTGTTCAAATTCACGATCCTGTCGTTCGCCTCGAGGTCGCCCTCTTTTTGAATTCTGGGAAGTAGGTTTATTCATACATACTATTTAAAAATTGAGTCCAGCTGCGCGTGCTCCTTCAGCGAACGCTCGAACGCGCCCATGATACTTTGCGCCACGTCGGTCAAATAGCACTGTGTCGATTTTTTTCACTTTTGCTTTTTCAGTTGCGAGCATACCGAGCGCACGTGCTGCGGCCATGTTCTTTGTTTGCCCTGTTTCTGGTTTAACATTTTTCAACAAGCGATCGTGTACTGCGCATAATGTTTTCCCTGTTGCGTCATCAATAAATTGAGCTTCGAGATGATTGTTGGATCGGTAGAGCGATAAACGCGGTCGCGAGCTTGTCCCGTGCACACGCGAACGAATCTTTTGAGTTCGTCGCTTTCGTCTTGCGTACGTTTTACTTGAATGAGTCATATAATTTTATGCTGCTGCTGATTTAACGACTTTGCCGGCTTTCTGACGAACTTGTTCGTCAACATATCTAATACCTTTGCCTTTATAGGGTTCTGGTTTGCGGACTTTTCGAATGTTTGCCGCTGCCTCACCCACTGCCTGTTTATCAATACCAGTAACCGAAATAATGTTCTTATTGATATTAATTGCGATGCCATCCTGCGGCGCAAACTCAACTGGATGAGAAAAACCAACGTGTAGTACAAGGGTTGTGCCTTTCATTTCGGCACGATACCCAACTCCTTTAATTTCGAGTTTCTTTTCAAAGCCCCGAGAAACGCCATCAACCATGTTTGCCAATAACGCCCGTGAAAGTCCCCAAAATGCGCGTTGCTGACGATTTTCAGGATCTACAATAGTAACTATTACCTGTTTCTCTTCTTGGGCGAATGAAACGCCTTTCGGAAATGTTCGTTGCAACTCCCCTTTCGGACCCTTCACGTGGACCGCAGAACCATCAATAACAACAGAAACGTCTTGTGGAAGGTTTATATTTTTTCTACCAATTCGTGACATACAAATACGTTATGAAATTTCACAGATTAATTCGCCACCTAGATGACGCTTGCGTGCGAGCATTCCGGTCATGACACCTTGGGATGTTGAAACCAACACAACACCATTCTTTGAGGGACGTGGGATTTCCTTCCAACCGACGTAGAGTCTTCGTCCTGGAGTGCTCAAGCGTTTCAAATTTTCAAAAACCGGCTGGCCGTCTTCCTGAACAATCGAAAACTCGATCATGTTTGTTTCTTCGTTCTTTTTAACCGAGTCAATGAGACGGAGTTCTTGCATGTTCTGCAAGATAAACCATTTCATTTTCGCGTTCGGCACCGCAACGTCATATTTATTGACGAGCAACGCATTTCTGATGATTGTGAGCATGTCCGCTATTGGATCCATAAATTTACCAGCTAGATTTTCTTAATCCGGGAATATGACCTTTATTTGCAAATTCACGTAAACAAATTCTACACATATTAAACCGTTTTATATATCCACGGTTACGGCCACATCGCCAACAACGTCGAACTACCCGAGTTGAATATTTTGGTGGACGTTTTGATTTTGCAATGCGTGACTTCTTTGCCATGTGAAAAATTATTTATTAATAAATGGAAAGCCCAGGTGGGTGAATAGAACAACGCCTTCGTCGCGTGTCGCTGCTGTTGTCGTTAGTGTCACCTGCAAGCCATGCATGGTTTCTATTTCATCCGAGCGAATTTCTGGAAATGATAAGTGCTCTTTAAACCCAATTGACATATTGCCTGTCGCATCAACAAGATCTTTAGATAACCCTTGAAAGTCACGAATACGAGGTAATGTTACATGGATTAATTTATCGAGGAAATCATACATTCGAGCTCCACGAAGCGTCACCTTCAACCCAACAACCATTCCTTCGCGAACCTTGAATCCTGAAACGGATTTACGTGCTTTTGTTTCAACTGGTTTCTGACCAGTTATACGAGCAATGGCATCAATTGCTGAATCTTTAAATTTTGCATCTTTTGAAGACGCGTTTATACCAACATTCACAGTTATCTTTGTGACGCGAGGAACCGCAAGACGATTCGAGAGTCCGAGCGCCTTCTGTACGGCTGGTGTAATTTTTGTCTCAATTTCTTTTCTAAATGTTTCCATATCGGTGCATTAAACGGGAGATCCGTCTTTTTTGTTAATACGAATCTTTTTCCCTTGTGCGTCTTTTTCAAATCCGACGCGAACGCCCTTTGCGTGTTTTGAACTCCAAACCATAACATTTGAAATATGTAATGGTGCGCTGTAGCTGACGACTTGCCCTTTTTCACCTTGGCGTTTTCCGCGAACATTCTTTTTACGAATATTCAATCCTTCGACAACAACCTGCTCGGATTCACGAAGGACTTGAATGGCTTTTCCTTTCTTGCCCTTGTCTTTGCCTGCGATGATTATGACTGTGTCGTTTTTCTTAACTTTCATAAGTTTAGAGTACTTCGGGTGCTAATGAAACAATTTTCTGATATCCAAGATTTTTTAATTCCCGAGCGATCGGTCCAAAAATACGTGTTCCTTTTGGTTCTTTTGTTTTTTGGTCGATAATAACAATTGCGTTGTCGTCAAAACGAATAGCTGAACCGTCTTTTCGTTTGTATTCTTTATGTTGTCGAACCAAAACACCATGGACGACATCTCCTTTTTTTACTCCGCTATGTGGATCTGCTTTCTTGATTGCAACAGTCACAACTTCACCGATTCGCGCGTATCGTTTTTTGTGGCCACCAAGAACGTTAATCACCTGTACAAGACGAGCTCCTGTATTATCTGCAACGATTAAATTGGTTTGTTTCTGAATCATATAAAATAGTTATGCTGTTTTATCAACAGTGACAAGAACCCAACGTTTGAGCTTAGAAATCGGACGAGCTTCCTTGATTGTTACTATGTCGCCCTCTTTCGCCTTATTTTCTTGATCGTGAACAAGATATTTTTTACTTAAGGTATAGCGCTTTTTATACTTTGGATGCATCAGAAGGCGCTCAACTTTAACAGTCACTGTTTTATCAGTTTTTTTGCTTGTCACTATTCCTTGTAATTGTCGTCTTGTCATGGATATATAATTACTTCTTCTTTTGTTCTTCTTTGTCCGTCTTTTCTTTCACGACGGTAAGTAATTGTGCAATCATATGTTTGTACTCTCGAACTTTTCGCACGTCTTTCTGTTGATTCTGAGATACTTGAAAACGGAAATCGCGCAACTCTTCGCGGGCATGTGCAATATCACGCTTTAATGCATCAACTGATTTTTGACGAAGCTCTGTAATTTTCATATTTAAAATTGTTCACGTGAAAGAAACTTTGTTTTGACCGGTAATTTGTGCGTTGCGAGACGCATCGCCTCACGCGCAACATCTTCTTTAACACCAGCGATTTCAAATAATATTGTTCCTGGTTTAATTATCGCCACATAATGATCAACGGGGCCTTTACCTCCACCCATACGAACCTCAGAACCTTTGATAGTGACCGGCTTAT
>CAZGDO010000022.1:0-17619 GCA_964524365.1 uncultured Gammaproteobacteria bacterium
TATCTAGGATAACTGCTACCCTAGAAAACCGCCATATGTCTGTGCACATTACCATCCCGCCTTGACGACACCTAACAACTTATTGCATAGTACACTATTGTCCATAAGATAAGTTGAATATAAGTTCTTTTTACTAATAGAAAGAGGTACAGCATGAGTTATCGTGAAATAGGTATCGCTCTTGGCGATGTAGTTTCGCGTGACACTGAGGCGATACTTGTTCGTTCGCCACAGCCCGTAGTCTTCATAACTCCGAATGAAACGTTTGGGGGTTTCGAGGTTGTCCGCGAGATTTCAAAGGTTGGAGTTACTGTTCGTCTAACCAGCCATTCAGAGCATGAATCTGAACGACTCGCCGAAAAGTATGCGACACAGTACTTGGCAAATATAGCTATTAAACGTGGAGGTAATGCGATTATTCGACTGAAGCGTGGTAAGGTCTATTGTTTGCCAGATTACGGTCGTGACTCGTCTCTGCACGATTGCAGCTATCGTGTGACCTATACCGGCATGGTGGCGATTGCCAGCACAGTGCCCTTGTAGTTTTTTTGTAATGATACCCCGAACGAACAAGCTCGGGGTATTTGTTTTATTGTGATCCCTAGCTATTTTAATCGTTTTGTGGTAGATTCAAACAGTAAAGAGCACAACTATTGGTTCATACCCACAAGCAATGCACTTTGCTCTTGTTTTTTTATGATTATCAATATATGAACGGATCAAACACAAATTTTTACGGACTGGGGATTGCTCCACAATTACTCGAGATTTTAGAAAAAAATCGGTTTATCACACCGACGCCTATTCAGGCAAAAACAATTCCTCTCGCAATTGAAGGGAAAGATCTTATCGGCATCGCACAGACAGGGACCGGGAAAACGTTAGCGTTTGGTCTCCCAATGATGCAAAATATTTCTCGTCATCATACACGTGGGCTTATTTTAGTTCCAACTCGCGAGCTTGCCTCTCAAGCAGATGAAATGCTTATGCGTTTTGTAAAAACACTTGGATTAAAAACAGTAGTTGTTGTTGGTGGTGCTTCAATGTATCAGCAAACCAAAGCTTTCCAGCGAAACCCTCATATTATTATTTCAACGCCTGGTCGTCTTATAGATCATCTATCAACTCGAGGTTCTCTTTTGCGGGGGATAGGAATTGTTGTATTAGACGAAGCAGATCGGATGCTGGATATGGGATTTGCTCCTCAGATTGAAAAAATTCTTGCTCGAGTCCCTACGGATAGACAGACGCTGCTTTTTTCGGCAACTATGCCACAGTCAATTGTCTTGATGGCAAATAAATATATGCATTTACCGTTGCGGGTTGAGATTGCAAAGCCTGGGACAACCGTAAAAGAAATAGATCAAGAAGTTATTTTTCTTTCGGCGAATGATAAACGCGCGATGCTTGAAAAACTTCTCGAACGGTTTCCTGGACCCATTCTTGTATTTTCACGAACCAAATGGGGCGCAAAAAAACTTGCAAGCACAATTCGTGATATGGGTCATTCATCTGCAGAAATCCATTCAAATCGAAGCCTTGCGCAACGGCGTGCTGCTATTGAAGGGTTTAAAAAGGGGGTGTACCGAGTTCTTGTTGCAACTGATATCGCGGCTCGTGGTATCGATGTGAGTAATATCGAGCTCGTCATCAATTATGATCTTCCAAGCACACCCGACGATTATGTTCACCGCATTGGTAGAACAGCACGAGCCGGCAAAAAAGGAAAAGCAATATCATTTGCCACCCCTGATCAACGCCGTGATATTC
The DNA here is from genome assembly GCA_964524365.1 of uncultured Gammaproteobacteria bacterium. GTDB lineage: Bacteria > Patescibacteriota > Patescibacteriia > PEXW01 > CAZGDO01 > CAZGDO01. The sequence continues at coordinate 1,771 of CAZGDO010000022.1, forward strand.
GTGATATCGAACAATTAATTAGAACTCAGCTTGTCGTAGGATCAGAGAGCGTACCACATAAATCATATACGCAAGAACATCACACACCGCATCGGCAATATTCATCGCGCGGTCGTTCATATTCGCGACGAAGACGTCGCTAAGTCGAGGCGCGCGCTCCTTGCTATTAATCCTATTCGGGCATACACTTGAAAACGCGATTCTAGTAACATAATTAAAATACATATGGGTAGATTTAGAGATGATGGACACGGCAGAGGCAGCGATCGAGGCGGATTTGGTGGTCGTGGATCTGAAGAGAAAACAATGTTTCAGTCGACTTGCGCAGAATGCGGTAAAAATTGCGAAGTTCCTTTCAAGCCACGAGGCGACCGGCCAATTTTTTGTCGAGATTGTTTTAAAAAACAGGATTCAAGAGATTCAGGATTCGGAAACACAGGCAGTCGTGGTGGTTCAAGCTTTGGCGAAAAAAGGATGTTTGAAGCAACCTGTGATAAGTGCGGTAACAGTTGCCAAGTCCCATTTCGCCCAACCGGAGAAAAACCAGTTTATTGCAGTGATTGTTTTGGAAAAATGGGTAGTCGCACAGGTTCCTCACGGCACGATCAGAAGCCGTCGCAAACTACTGATGTAGCCAAACAATTACAATCAATGAACGAAAAACTTGAACGAATATTGTCCGTGATAGCGCCAGCTGCAAAGTCTGAGGGTCCGAAAGAAAAGACCGTTGTTGTCGATAAAAAAAAGAATGCGAAAAAAAAAGTTGCAAAGTCTGATAAAAAGAAGCAAGCAAAGGTAGTGGCCAAGAAACCAGCCAAAAAAAAGACCATAAAAAAGAAATAAGAGAAGGGCTTTTGTTTGTTAAATAACAGTTGAGGTACATAACACCTCCAAGTTTTTTTTGATGTCCACTTGAAAAGATTAGTAAGAATTTATTGCCATGAATTATTTTGCTCATTACTAGAAGTATATAAAAGCGCTTTAAGCAACCCTGAGTTAAAGGAGAAACGTGTTATGACGCCGTTCCAGCATGTGATTTGGGTGTTTGTACTCATGTTAGTACTGTCCGTGGTGTGGATGATTTTCCGCGCGACGCACGGGTTCACATCGTACCGCAAAATCCGAAATGTTTTTCGGGTGTTCCGCCAGATGCATTTGGCGGACAACATCCTGAGAACAGCTCGGCATGATTCCAAAAAAAGGGGATGTCTCGCGTATTATAGAAAAATTCCGCAACAAAAGATCACCGTTGCCAAGAATTACGCCGATTCTGTCAGACATCCGGCTTTGGTTGTAGATACCAGCGCCCAAGATAATGAAACCCAGGGTATCCTCAAAACCGGTTATCGAAACGAAGCGTCTAAGATGATCGACTCTCTGCATGAGATGCTTGAGGATGTTCGGATTTTCGTCGGCGCGGCAAAACTTTCCTGGAGAAGGCCGGCGGTACCGACGCTGCGCTTGCCAAGAAGCTGGATGGGCTTGATCTCGGCGCTTTGGCGGGTACCAAAAATCCACCCGACTTGACTCAGTAACAGCCGCTTTTCGACAAGTACACTTCACCCGCCTCAAGATGACTTCAAGGGGTAGATTTTTTTGCTAAAATTAGCCCCATTTTTTGGCAGTTTTCCACTTGTTTGTATCCGTTTTTTACTGTAAAATAAAAGCATACTTTGACTGTATTTTGAACCCAAGATTTCATTCTCATGACACTGCGAACGTACCTTCTTCTTTTCGCCTTTGCCACCATCATCGCCTGGGTTGGCTGGATTTCTATCGTTATCCAAGTTGATCCAACAGCCGCTGACGGCATTATGCTCTTTGCCTTTTATCTAAGCTTTTTTGTAGGATTATTTGGCCTTTTTTCGCTTATTGGTTTTTTCTTTCGAGTCTGGTTTTCGGCAAAAGAACGCATGTTCCAGCACCTTGGAGCCTCGTCGCGTCAGGGTGCATTACTTTCTGGATTTTTATGTGTGTTGCTCTATTTGCAATCAAACGCATATCTCTATTGGTGGAACATTTTATTGCTTTTGATGGCGATAATAATAATTGAATTTTTCTTTTTAAGTTCTTCCGTAAACGATTCACATGGCAAATCTCGCTGAACAATTTAGAGAGCTCGCGCGTGATACAGAATCACGTGTTGTGGCGGCAAAGTCCGTCGAAGAACGCGATGCGCTGAAATTAGAGTTGCTCAGCAGAAAAGGGAGGCTTGCCGTATTGTTTTCGAATATCCGAGAAGTCCCTGAATTAGAGCGCTCCAATATTGGGAAAATTGCGAATGAAACGAAGGAGCGGATTGAACGTTTGTTTGGGGAAAGTGATCGTTCAAAAACAATCTCAGTAGAACAGTTGAAGCGTTCGTTTACGTGGCAACGTCAAGAACGAGCAGTCTTGGGTGGCGCGCATCCGCTTTCACAATTTTTGTTGCTTATTCAGGATGTATTCCAGTCTATGGGCTTTGATGTGTTAGATAGTCCTGAGCTAGAAGACGAAGAACATAATTTTGACAAACTCAATATTCCGGCAGATCATCCTGTACGCGATGCATCAGACACTTTTTTTGTAAATAAAAATGGGACACAAGATGCCATTTTACGTACCCAGACTTCGCCGATGCAAATCCGTGCCATGAAAAAAAGGAAACCACCGGTAAGGATTTTTGTCCCAGGACGCGTTTTTAGGCATGAAGCAACAGACGTATCACATAGCGCCGTTTTTTATCAGTGCGAAGGATTTGTTATTGATACCCATATTACATTAACTGATTTAATGGGTACGTTAAGTACGTTGTTAAGAAAACTGTACGGACAAAAAACTGAAATTCGTTTTCGTCCGCATCATTATCCTTTTGTTGAACCAGGCATGGATATTGACATGAAATTTCAGCCGACAAAAGACGGTCCGGTCCGATGGCTTGAGATGCTCGGAAGCGGGATGATTCACCAAAGCGTTCTACAGAATATGGGTGTTAACCCACAGAAGTATTCGGGGTTTGCGTTTGGCATGGGCGTCGATCGGCTCGCAATGTTATATTGGGGGATCGATGATATCCGCCATTTTTATTCAGGCAATATGCCATTTTTAGAACAATTCCGATAATATGAAAATTCCGTTTTCGTGGCTACAATCATTTATTCCGAAGAAGCTTGACCCCCACGTCGTCGCACAGAAGCTGACAAGTTTGGGTTTAGAAGTTGAACGAATAGACAAGCCAAAACCGTTTGGTCAGTTTTTTGTTGTCGGGAAAGTCGTAACCTCAGAAAAACACCCAAATGCGGATCGTCTCCATGTCTGCACTCTACAAACTTCGAAGAAGGGGACACGAACAGTCGTGTGCGGTGCGCCAAATGTGCGAGCTGGGCAGACGGTTGTGGTAGCGCTCCCTGGTGCTGTTGTTGCCGGAGACAAAAAAATTAACGAAACAGAAATTCGAGGCGTGACTTCGAGTGGCATGATCTGCGCTGAAGACGAACTAGGCTTGGGGTCTGACCACGAAGGTATTCTTGTACTTGATGCGACACTTGAACCGGGGACACTCCTAGATGCGGCGAATTTACGCGAATCAATATTAGATGTAGAGGTTACCCCTAATCGACCAGACTGGCTGTCTGTCTATGGGGTCGCACGAGAAGTCGCATTAGCAGAGCGTACGAAATTACTAGATGTAGAAATGGCAGTAAAAGATTCCGCTCCATTGTTCTCAAGTACTCGCTCAATCGCGGTCGCAAAATTAGCCGCGATACAGTATCATCTGCGAGGTGCCTCTTTTATTTCAACTAAAAAAACCCCCCAATGGATGCGCGCACGACTCGCAGTTTATGGTTCAGCAACCGATAATTTTATCGTTGATGTAACAAATTATGTCTTGTATGAGCTTGGACAACCACTCCACGCTTTTGACGCAGATAAGGTAAAAGGAAAGAAAATCTCAGTCCGTTTTGCGAAACCAAAAGAAACCATCACACTTCTTGATGGAAAAACATGCACCTTAAAGAAAGATGATATCGTTATCACGGATGCACGTGGCCCAATTGCTCTTGCGGGTGTGATGGGAGGAAAAGATACAGCGGTAACTGAGACAACCAAGAATGTTATTATTGAAAGTGCGATATTTCCAAGCATGAATATACGTCGCACGTCACGACGTTTGGGGGTGAGAACTGATGCTGCGAACAGATTTGAAAAGGGGATTACTCCTGATTTACCAAAGCGAGCCGTTAATCGCGCTTTGTATTTATTGCAGGCCCAAGGTGAGGTAAAAATCATGCGGGGCATGATTTCATTTGTGCAAGTACAAAAAAAACAAAAACCACTCGTCGTTTCATTGCGATCCATGAATCGTTTATTAGGAGCACACATCTCATTGAGTGACGCGAAGAACATACTTACTCGGCTTTCATGTGTTTGTTCTTTAAGAGGTTCTGATCAGCTGACTGTTACACCACCGCTTTTTCGCACAGATATCTTGCAAGACGCAGATGTAGCTGAAGAACTTGCGCGTGTTGTTGGATACAGCAAGCTTGGACAAACATTACCATCTATTCATATGTCAGCTGGGTCTATTGACGACATAATTTTATTGCAAAAGCACATGCGCGACGCTTCAATTCGTTTTGGGTATACAGAATTGTTGCAGCCATCTTTTTATGGTAAAGGTAAGTTAGTATGGGCCACATTACCTGAGCACGAGCATCGCACAGTCGCAAATCCTTTAGACGCAGAGCAGCAGTATCTTCGCGCAGACGTTCTACCTGGAATGATTGCCGTAGCAGAACATAGCCGAAAAGCGCATGCGAACGTGAAGGTATTTGAGTTAGGGCAAGTTTTTTGGAAAAACATGAAACCAGGAACCCATGAATGGCGTATTGGATGGGTTGTGAGTTTTCAAGATGGCGGTGAGTTTATAGAAATTCAAGAAGATATAGCAGAAATATTTTCGTTAGTCCTTGGCGTCGCAAAACGTGATATTCATATTGGAGCTGGTACAAATCTTCGAGATATTAAAATTGGCACAACACCAGTTGGTTTACTAACGCTCCGACCTTTAAAAAAGGGGATGACAAGCGCGTGTATTGAATGTTCACTTTCTGAATTACTTTTGCATAAAGTGAAACGGATGTATCATCCACCCAGTAAGTTCCCAAGCACTTTTCGGGATGTGTCTGTTATAGTTCCAATTTCAATGGATACGTTTACGCTTCGGCGTCAACTATTTCAAGCGTCTATGTTTGTGCACGATGTTAAGTTGTTTGATGCGCATCCACAATCTGATACGACGGTTTCATTTGCTTTTCATCTTGAGTTTGCGTCGGACGACCGCACGCTCTCATCTCAAGAGGTTGATACTGAGATGACAAGTATTGCCCGCGCTCTACAGCAGAAAGGAGGAATTGTTCGGACATGACAACAACACTTGCAACCGCATTTTTTCTTTTTGGCATTCTTGCGCTTTGGATTGGTGGCGAAGGAATTGTTCGGTCAGTTATGAGTTACGCGCGTGTTTTTAAAATCGGCGCATTTGTTCTTAGTCTGACACTTCTTGCTGCTGCTACGACCGCCCCAGAATTATTTTTTAATATTTTTGCAGCAATCCAAGGTGAAGGTGAAATTGGTCTTGGAAATATTTTAGGATCAAATATCACAAATTTTGCGCTTATATTTGCAATTGCCACATTATTCATTCCTTTAAAAAAGCGAGACGAGGAAGCGGTGTGGGCATACCCAGCGCTTTTTGGCGTCAGTTTGTTTTTCTTCCTTGTTGGTCTTGATGGGACTATTAATCGTTTTGAAGGAGTGATGCTTATTGTGTTATTTGGTGTTTGGATGTTTTTAGCAGTCAAAGGTGAGCATAAAAAGCGACTTCTTGAACGTATTGGTGACGCTCTGCCAGAACATCGAAATAAATCTCAAATCGCATTAACAACAATTTTGTTTCTTGCGAGTATTGTCCTGCTTGCGGGTGGCGCAGAGCTACTTGTTCGAAGTGTTGAGCATTTTTCAGTTGCTTGGAATTTTTCACCATTTTTACTCGCCGCACTTCTTGTTGCCCTCGGGACATCATTACCAGAGCTTGCGACTGTGTTAGTTGCCGTTTTTAAGAAGCGAGACGATATTCGATCCGGAACGATTTTTGGGAGCAACATTTTTAATTTGACCCTGATTATAGGCGTCACATCGCTTATTCATCCGATCGAATTTTCCCAAACTAATTTCCTCTTTTTTTCTTTTCTTGTTATTGTCACCACCATGCTTGCGGCACCAATTATCTTCAATTTTCGGTTTCAGTCGCGTTTATGGAGTTCACTTCTTCTTGCCTCGTACGCATTTTTCCTTATTTATATAACAACACAATTAATCGCTTAAGTAACGAAACACTTGTATGCCAGCAAAAAAATCTGTAAAGAAAGCAACATCAAAACCACAAAAGTCCGAATATGGCGCGAAGCAAATTACCGTCCTTGAAGGACTTGACCCGGTACGAAAACGACCAGGTATGTATATCGGCAACACGTCAACCGAAGGGTTGCATCATTTGATTTGGGAGGTTGTAGATAATTGCATTGATGAAGCAATGGCCGGACACGCAAACCACATTGAAGTCGTGATGAGTAACGATGAAACAGTAACAGTTACTGATAATGGTCGTGGCATCCCTGTAGAAAAACATCATCAGACAAAAAAATCAGCGCTTGAAACAGTTTTGACTGTTTTGCATGCTGGTGGAAAATTTGGTGCTGGTGGTTATAAGGTCTCTGGCGGATTGCATGGTGTTGGCGTATCGGTTGTCAATGCGCTTTCTGATTATTTGCGCGCAGAAATAAAACGCGATGGGAAACTATGGGTTCAAGAATTCCAGCGAGGTAAACCAAAAGGTGGCGTTAAAGCCGTGGCGAACGCACGAGGCACAGGGACTAGCATAACCTTCAAGGCAGATAAACAGATTTTTTCAACAACAGAGTATAATCGAGAAACAATTTTTGATCATTTGCGCCAACAAGCATATCTGACGAAGGGCGTAAAAATTAGCGTGACTGATCAACGAAAATCGAAAAAGAATGCGTTCCAGTACACATTTTATTTTGAAGGTGGAATTAAGTCATATGTAAAGCATTTGAATTATAATAAGGAACCAAAGCATGATTCAATTTTTTACACCGATAAAACAGAGCAAGAGGTTCAGGTTGAGGTGGCGTTGCAGTATTCGGATTCATACAAAGAAACGATGTTTACGTTCGCGAATAATATTTTTACGGTTGAAGGCGGTATGCACATGATAGGATTTCGAACCGCTTTAACCCGTACATTAAATGCGTATGCGAGGCGTAAAAATATGTTAAAAGAGAAAGATGAAAATCTAAGTGGAGAGGACGTTCGTGAAGGATTGACTGCCGTGGTAAGCGTGAAAATTCGGGACCCACAATTTGAAGGTCAGACAAAGGCAAAATTGGGAAACGCAGAAGTGAAAAGTGTCGTTGATCAAGTCATGAGTGAACAGTTTGAAATTTATCTAGAAGAACACCCACGAGACGCCGACGCAATTTTGTCAAAATGTATAATCGCGCAACGCGCTCGTGTCGCTGCGCGGGCTGCTCGAGATACCGTATTAAGAAAAGGCGCACTCGATGGTTTGACGCTCCCAGGAAAACTTGCTGATTGCTCTTCTAAGGACCCTAAGGATTCGGAAATATTTATTGTTGAGGGTGATTCCGCCGGTGGGAGCGCGAAACAGGGGCGTGATAGAAATTTTCAGGCGATCTTGCCACTTCGCGGAAAAATTCTCAATGTCGAACGCGCACGCATTGATAAGATGCTTGCAAATAATGAAGTCAAGTCATTGATCATCGCGCTTGGGACGAATATTGGGGAACAATTTGTGTATGATGATTTGCGGTATGATCGCGTCGTTATTATGACCGATGCCGACGTTGATGGCGCTCACATTCGTACATTATTATTAACCTTGTTTTATCGGTATTTCCCTGAACTCGTGCAAAAAGGAAATATCTATATTGCTCAGCCCCCGTTGTACAAAATCCAATTCGGAAAAGATTTCGAGTACGTTTATTCCGATGATGAATTAGAGGTGGCAAAGAAAAAATTTGACAAGTTGGTGGCTGATCGAAAATCAAAGCGGCCTGCAAAGCAACAAAAAAAAGAAACCCCTGTCGGCGAAGCAGCATCAGAAGAAATGGAGGAGACCCAGAGTCAAACATCCGGCGCATTAATCCAGCGCTATAAAGGCTTAGGAGAAATGAACCCAGCACAGCTATGGGAAACGACAATGGATCCGATGACGCGAAAAATGAAGCAGGTGCACATTGAGGATGCTGAAAAAGCAGATGATGTCTTCTCTGTTTTGATGGGCTCTGACGTCCCATCACGCAAGAAATTTATTCAGACACACGCTGCAAGCGTGAAAAACCTAGATATATAGCTTACCTTTTTTGTAGTACCCATTAAACATATAAAAGAAGGCACCCCATTCAGCTATAAACATTATAATGCCGATGAAGAAACGAGCGCTTCTATTGAAGAAGAGGAGCAAATAAAAGTTCGTGAGCAGTATTTTAAAGGTATTAAGCAAATGTGTAAAGATGAACTAAATAATCGTTCGCCGAAGGTTCCTGAGAAGGGGCGCGTTGTGGATGATATTAAAGATGCCGAGGGTTATATCGTTGCTCGATATGATAAAGTACCCCATTTCAAGCACGAAAACCGAACCGACACCCTTTGGGTTGTAGTTGATTTTGATGACGTTATAAATAATACAACAATATTCAATGACGAGCTCAGTTGGCCAGTTTATTGCAAGACTTAAAGGAGTATGATGATATTCTTTTTAGCGCCCCACATTATCATATTGATAGAGATATTTTATATTCTATAAATAAAAAGGGGAATATTATTCGTACTGCTCAAAGACAGAATTACTGATTCAAAAAATATCCAGAAGATTTTACTGGTGAACCAAATGTAGTTGAGGATTGGGGTATTCTCACTGAGGATAGTAGGTTGGAAGGTGGAAGCAGAGTGAAAACTGGACCAGGAAATTCAGCATACGCTGGCTGATATAAAAGAATATATCAGAAACGCTCCTTATTAAACGAACTTGACACATATTTAACGGGGTAGTATAGTGCTACTAGACGACCCGACCGGGTCTGTTTTTAAGACTTACAAAACCATGGCAAATCTTTTCACGTATACCAAACAATCTAAGGACGAATTAAAGAAGGTCATTTGGCCAAGCCGCAAAGAAGTTGTACGAAGTACCATGTTGGTTATTGGCATTTCTATTTTTGTCGCGCTTTTCCTCGGTCTTCTCGACATTGGATTAAGTTACGGTCTGTCAAAAATTCTCTAATTCTTATTTTTTATGCCAAAACAAACAGCCAAGCAGGGCCGAAAATGGTATGTCCTGCATACCTATTCTGGATATGAAGAAAACGTTGCGCGAAATCTTCGCCAGCGTATTGAGTCAATGGATATGTCCGACAAGATATTCAACGTTTTGATTCCTACCGAGAATAAGATTAAAATTAAGAATGGCAAACGTCGAACCGTTACTGAGAAAATTTTTCCAGGATATGTGCTTGTTGAAATGATCGTGACTGACGATTCGTGGTATGTCGTCCGCAATACACCAAATGTAACTGGATTTGTAGGATCTGGCACGACACCGACTCCAATTTCTGAAATGGAAGTAAAAGAAATTCAGAAACGCATGGGTGTTGTTGAGCCGAAATATAAGATTGATGTAAACGTGAATACGCCAGTGAAAATTATTGATGGGCCATTCCGTGATTATGAAGGTAAGGTTTCTGACGTTGATGAGGCGCACGGGAAAGTTAAAGTGCTCGTTTCTATGTTTGGTCGTGAAACTCCAGTTGAACTCGACTTTTTGCAGATTAAGAAAATTTAAGATATGGCAAAAAAGAAATACTATCGCAAGCTTGTCCGCGACCGTATTCCCGAGATTATTGCAAAAGAAGGTGATGAAGCATTTACAAAGATATTAACCGTTAAACAGTACCAGTTAGAGCTGAAACGGAAAATAATCGAGGAAGCAAAAAAAGTAAAACAAGCAAAAACTAAAACGGAAGTCATTCATGAACTCGCAGATATTCTTGAATGTATCGATGCGTTAACAGAAAGTTATGGAGTGCCACGGTACGCGCTAGAACGGGAACAGCGCGAAAAGCGTGCACGCCGCGGAGGATTTACAAAAAGAATTTATTTACTCGCAACATCTCGATAACATATATGGCAAAAAAACCAGTGAAAGCAATTGTTAAATTGCAGATTCCGGGTGGTAAGGCAACTCCAGCGCCGCCAGTCGGAACAGCACTTGGACCCCACGGTATAAATATCGCGGATTTCACCAAGCAATTCAACGATAAGACACGCGACCGTATGGGTGAAATTACCCCTGTTGAAATGACGATCTTCGAGGATCGAACATTTACGTTTGTTTTGAAAACTCCGCCCGCTTCAGAATTGCTTAAAAAAGCAGCAGGGATTCAAAAAGGTTCAGGCAAACCACTAACTCAAAAAGTCGGAAAAGTCACTCGTGCGCAGGTAAAGGAAATTGCGGAGAAAAAGATGCCAGACTTGAACGCAAACGACGTTGAGGCGGCTATGAAGATAATTGAGGGCACTGCTCGACAAATGGGCTTAACCGTTGAAGAATAATAATAAATACTATGCGTACTTCATTTGTGTATCATATTTATTTCACTATCGTAACTCTTATTACGCTTACAATGATGGTGGCTTCTTTCGGATACATTTTGTTTATTGGATTGGATCCAGCCGTATTCGTGCGTAGTGCTGATGAACGTGGTTATAACGTCCCCCCTGCATTGTTTTTTTCAAAAACAGACCCAATCACAACAATTTCATGTACCGATTCATGCCCCTTGAGGGACAGTGATAAGCTAATGGTTTCTGAATGGGAGCAAAACTACGCACAATGGAAAGAGCAATCGCGGGTTACCTACGATGCCCGAAGTTTAGTAAACGCAATTTCATTTTTCATTGTATCAACTCCTTTGTTTTTCTTGCATTATCGAATATTGCGACGTGAATATTTAGCGTCACGCGATAACGAGAATGCAACAGGCATTTTTTCAGTTTATTTTTACATCGCGTCTCTTGGAACCCTTGTGGTTTCAATAGTTTTCGCGGCTATGTTTATTAACACGGTTTTGCGAACATGGGTTATAACTGATGCAAATGTGCAAGATAAAGGATATTCAAGTCCAATTATGGTTAGCACAGAAACACAGGACGCTGATTCGCTTATTTCTTGTGCAACACAGTGTGGTTTTACAGATGAACAAGTGGCGTTAGCCCAAGAGTGGAAACTCGATTATCAGCGCAGCATTGCAAGAACAACTCAAACGTCCTGGAAGGTTGAATTTTCCCGAAATATAGCAGGCATTGTAGTCACATTACCAGTTTTCTTGTACCACTGGGTGTTTGTGCGAAGAGAATCAAAAAAGAGTAAAGAAAAAAAATCAGAAGATAATAATTAATATACGTGGGAGAGTTTCTTGTCTCGAAACTCGCTTGACCACATTACAGGAATGTATATGTCTCACATCTCAAAACGTAAAAAAGCGGCAGACGCGCTTGTAGATAGATCAAAAGTGTATACGCTCGCAGAAGCTATCGAGATTACTAAAAAGACCGCAACGACAAAATTTGATAGCGGCGTTGAATTGCATGTCCGTTTAGGTATTGACCCTCAAAAGGCTGATCAGATTGTTCGTGGGACTATTGCATTGCCACACGGTACGGGCAAACAGAAAAAGATTGTCGTTTTTGCAGAAGGCAAAGAAGCGGAATTGGCTGAAAAAGCGGGTGCGGCCCGTGTAGGCGGCAAAGAACTTATTAAAGAGATTTCCCAAACAGGAAAGTTTCCTGGCGATGTCGCGGTAGCGACACCAGATATGATGCGATTCGTCTCGGCTATTGCAAAAATATTAGGCCCAAAGGGTCTTATGCCGAATCCTAAAAATGAAACAGTTACTAAAGATGTTACAAAAGCGGTAAAAGAATTAGCGGCAGGGAAAATCCCATTTCGCAATGATGCCACGAGTAATATTCACTTACTTGTCGGGCGTGCTTCTTTTGAGTCTTCAAAATTACTTGAAAATATCACTATTGCACTAGATGCAATAAAACGGGTGAAGCCATCTGCTTCGAAAGGTGCCTACCTTCTATCAATGTATTTGAGCTCCAGCATGGGACCGAGCGCTCCATTCATTCTCTAACCTCAATAGGCATGAGACCACGAACTATAGCCATCGCAGCCATTACGGTTGATGGAAAAATAGCGCGGGGAAATCACGAGCTAGTACGATGGACATCAAAAGAAGATAAAAACTTTTTTCGTTCAGAGACTGCGCGTATTGGGGTGATGGTTTTAGGTAACACGACGTTTGAGACGTTTCCCGCACCATTACCGGATCGGCTCCATGTTGTAATGACTAGAAACAGTAGAGAAAAAAAAACGATATCGGGGCATGTTGAATTTACCTCACAGCCACCAAAGGCAATTCTTAGTGATCTGGACGCTCGTGGATTTAAACAGGTTGTTATAGCGGGCGGAAGCCGTATATATACCGAGTTCGTACAGGAAAAGTTACTTGATGAACTTTGGTTGACCGTCGAGCCCCAGGCATTTGGTGAAGGGGTGGGTATTTTTAGCGCCCCAGTGTCTTGCAGTCTTCGACTAAAAAAGCAGTCACTACTTAATCCGGATTCTGTTTTATTACAATACACAGTGAGATATAATAATTAACTTATTGATTTTATGGCACAAGGAAAACGTCAAAATTATCTTTCATGGGATGAAACTTTTATGTTAATGGCTGAACTTATAGCGGAACGATCCAAAGATCCCTCAACACAGGCCGGTGCCGTGATAGTGAATCCGAGTAAGATTATCGTCGGAGTAGGATACAATGGCTTCCCACGTGGCATAAAAGATGAAGAACTTTCCTGGGAACGCGAAGGTGGCTTTTTGGATACAAAGTATGCCTATGTTGTGCATGCTGAAGAAAATGCGATTTATAACGCCAACACCGACACCCAGGGTTGCAGTATTTACACGACATTATTTCCTTGCAATGAATGTGCGAAAACACTTATCCAAAATGGCGTAAAAGAAATTGTTTTTTCAAGCGATAAATATCATGATAAAGATCAGTGGATTGCATCACGGAAAATGCTTGATAAGGCCGGCATAACATATCGTCAGTATGCTCCAGAACATACCTTAGAATTAAAAAAGAATTCATGATTATTGGGCTAGTTGGTCCACTTGCAACGGGTAAGGGGACTATCACCGAATACTTAGTCAAAACGCATGGTGCGAAGGCAGTAAAGTTTTCTCAGCCGCTCCGTGATATTATTCATCGGGTGTATAAGAAAGAAACCCGAGAAGACATGTCTGCTTTAGCGCAATTCTTACGTTCACAATATGGGAATGATATTTTAGTCCGTACACTTATTCAGGATATTGAAAAAATGGATGTGGCAATCGCCGTGTTCGATGGCATTCGGTATTTTGACGAATACAATGCTCTGAAGGAGCGATCAGATTTTGTTCTCTGGGCAGTTGATGCTGATATCGCGATACGTCACAACAGGATTAATCTTAGGGGTGAAAATGCTGATGACAGCACCGTAACACTCGAAGAATTCAAAAAACAGCACAAACTTCCGACAGAAGTGAACATCCCAGAGATAATGAAAAAAGCCGACACACACATACATAATAATGGGACTCTTGAAGAATTATACGCGCACATTGACGCTTTAGTGGAAAAGCTTCCCTCATGAAATTTTTAGTAAAAAAGTTATTCGACGATGTTGAGCTTCCCACCTATGCGCATTCAGGCGATGCAGCGATGGATGTATACGCGCGTGAGAATAAAATTCTTGCCCCAAACGAGCGGTATGTTTTTAAACTAGGATTTGCCACTGAGTTTGAAGATGGGTATGTTTGCCATGTATGGGATCGTTCCGGATTAGCTGCAAAAAAGGGATTGCACACCTTAGCTGGTGTCGTGGACGCCACGTACCGAGGTGAATATGGCGTGGTCATGCTGAATACTTCTCAAGAGTCTGTAGCAATAAAAAAAGGTGATCGCATCGCGCAACTTGTTATTCAAAAGGTTGCGCATGTTGATATCGAAGAGGTTGAAGCACTAGGATCGAGTGAACGAAAAGGTGGATTTGGATCCACGGGGACGTAAGACGTTTAAGGGTTTTTCCCCAAATTCTGCTGTGGTATACTTGAAGTCCAAGATAGTTTTTACAATACATCCCCATGAGACAATATCTCGATTTACTTCAACATATTCTAGACAACGGGACGGATAAGACTGATCGCACCGGCATTGGTACGCGCAGTGTATTTGGGTATCAGATGCGTTTTGACCTATCAAAAGGTTTTCCGCTCCTCACGACAAAAAAAGTAAATATAAAATCTATTATTTATGAATTACTTTGGTTTTTAAAGGGAGATACCAATATAAAATTTCTTGTTGATAATGGTGTCCATATTTGGGATGAGTGGCCATATCAAGGTTGGTTGAAAAGTGAGAAATTAGAAGAGCGGTATCCGATGTATTCAGATTCATGGAAAGAACAAAAGAAAGAGTTTATAGAGCGTATCAAGGCCGACGATGTTTTCGCAAAAGAGTGGGGAGATCTTGGTCCGGTCTATGGGAAGCAGTGGACAGCGTGGGAGGCTTCTGATGGAACGAAAATAAATCAGATTGCGATCGCGCAAGACACGCTGCGTAATAAACCTAACTCACGGCGTATTATTGTTTCTGGGTGGAACATTGGTGATCTAGAAAAACAGGTTCAAAGCAAAATTGCCGCACCACCGCCGTGTCATACGATTTTTCAGTTTAATGTAGCGAATGACAAATTGTCATGCCAACTTTACCAACGCTCAGCTGATAGTTTTTTGGGTGTTCCCTTTAACATCGCATCCTATGCCTTATTGACGATGATGATGGCTCAAGCAACCGGTTTCCAGCCAGGAGATTTCGTTCACACGTTTGGTGATTTGCATATTTATAAGAATCATTTCAATCAAGTGAAAGAACAGCTTTCGCGTACGCCAAAAAATTTGTCGACAATGAAAATACGTCCGGATGTGAAAGATATTTTTAATTTTACATTTGAAGATTTCGAGCTTACCGGATACGATCCCGATCCGGCCATTAAAGCGCCTATAGCAGTTTAGATATGATAGTAGCAATTGGTTCAGAAAATCCCGTTAAAGTAAGCGCGACGAAAAAGGCTTTTGTTGACCGTCTTGATGTAGTTTGCAAATTTGAATTTGGGAAAGTTTTATCTGGCGTAGCTAACCAACCCTTTAATGATGAGATTCAAACAGGCGCGCGCAATCGTGCACTCGCAATTCAAAAACGGTTTGATGCAGACTTTGGAGTTGGGTTAGAAGGTGGCATTACACAACATCAGAATGAATATTTTGAATATGCTTGGTGTGCGATATCGGATAAACAAGGCAAGATAACCTATGGACATTCTTTTGGCGTTCCAATGCCAGATGCACTTACGCAGAAAATTTTGAAAGAAGGCAAAGAACTGGGGGATGTGCTTGACGAACTTCTTCACGAAAAAAATACAAAACAAAAAGATGGTTTCTTTGGATTTGCAACCGGTAATCGCGTAACTCGAGAAACAGGGTACTATGAGATGATTTGCGCGGCACTCGCACCAATAACACTAAAAAAATATTATGAGTAAAAAGAACAAAGAATTATTTTTCGTGCTTGACGGACCTGATGGTTCAGG
>CAZGDO010000023.1:0-17322 GCA_964524365.1 uncultured Gammaproteobacteria bacterium
AGTTTAAGAAAAAACGAAACCAACTTGGCATCGATATTGCCAAAGAGGAAGAAAAATCCATCGGAGTATTCCAGTTATTGGAACGATCCGCCAAGCTCAAACCAAAATCCAGAATACTAGCCGCTGAATTTCTTGCCTGGCTTCGGAAGAAAAATCCGCATCCCTACACGCAACGTCCGTTCAAGATATCAAAGGCTCATCCGTTCCAAGGATGGGTTTTTTGCTATTTATCCCAAAGCTGATTCGTACCGAAATGTCCATAACGTGCAGTTGATAAAAAATGTGATGAGCGCAAATCCAACAGTTTAATAATATACGCTGGAGAAAAATTATACCCGTCAACGTGCGAGATCTGTTCATGCTCCCATTGTTGATGAATAATGTCAGCGGTAGCCATAAGTTCTTCGCTCATACCAATTGAATACGCAAGTTTTACGATTACCTCGTGCGCGTTATATTTTTTTAGCAAATCAACAGCAACTTTGCGCGCCATATACGCAGCACTTCTATCGACTTTTGTTGCATCTTTGCCTGAAAATGCACCACCACCAACAGGAACGCGTGGCCCATATGCATCAACGACTATTTTTCTACCTGTTAGCCCTGTGTCCGAATCTAGTCCCGCTGTTGCGTATTGATTTCGAATCCATCGGGGGTCTTTATCGTGAAAGCCCATCTTCTCGAGCTCAATTAGCAACGCGCTCGGATATTCGCCTCCAACGCTTGTAACAAGTCGAATAATATTATTCCCTTGTATGGTAACCTGACTTTTGCCATCTAAAAATCCCATTGCTCGAGTAAGTCGGCGAGCCAACGCGAATTCCAGCGGAAGGAGTTCTTCGGTCTCATCGCAGGCATACCCAACCATAATGCCTTGATCACCTGCGCCACCATCTTGAACGTGGGCAGCGATTTCTGATGACTGTTCAACGATCCTGGTTGTTACGTGGTAGTCTTTATATCCGAATTCCTGTAATAGTTTTAGTGCAATCTGATCATATGCCACACTACCCTGGAGACGAACCTCACCCATAAGTACCACCTCCTTGTGGCCGGCAAGCGTTTCAACGGCAACACGCGCACCTGAATCTATTTGCAACACAGCATCTAAGATAGCATCTGAAATTTGGTCAGCAATTTTATCGGGATGACCGGCACTGACTGATTCTGCTGTTCGAACTACTTCCATATGTGTTATAAAAAAAGACTCTTCCCTATAGTAAGGAAGAGCGACGCGGTATCTTTCCCTAATAGAGGGCTGGAGGTGGCACCTTCCACTTTTGATGTGGTGGTTGCCGGCGGGTCATAGGACCAGTTCCCTCACCGCACTCTTGATAAAAAAATTGTATCTACAAACTATTGCATCATATGTTTCGTGTATTGACTACCTGCGCTTCAAAGGCTGCTTCTTTTATTTTGAGGTCTTGAACATATGTTTTATAATCTTCATCATCGCGTAAAATCTCAGCAAATGCTGTTTTCACAAGATTATGACGCCAGAATATGCCTCGGGTTTTTTCGATATCAGAATACACAATTGGTAAAAAATTAAGATTATCGAGAATATCAACTATCTTCACGATTGCGGCGTCTCTACCAATCTCTTTCATCCGTTCTATCGCGTCCGTCCATCGATCTTTATAATGCTTTGCTGGATTATCAAAATTAAAAACTTGAACAAAATCAAGGAGCTCTTTGCTAAACCGTTTTTCAATCTCGTCTTCAGTGCATTTTGTATCCTCAAGAAGATCATGAAGCAGACCTGCGATCACGATTTTTTTTGATTCCCCTTTTTCGTACAACCGAAGACCAACTCGAAGCGAATGCAAAATAAGCGGCTTTGGATTGGTGTTTGATTCGTTAATTTTTTCAACCATGAATGAAACAGCTGACTCAATTGCCGCATCTTCATCTCTTGGACGTATATACATAGGTCTAGTGTAGCAAAATTCGTTAGAAAAGAGAAAAAAATAAAAATCTAGGGGGGTATCCAAAGAACACCCCCCCCAATACACGCGATCACGCAATGCGGAACTCTCCACGATTCCACCGTTTATTAAAGGCATCTCTGCCTCCGTGATGATACCAATGCCAGAACGCCTCTTCGAATGAAGGCGAATGGCCCAGGTTGACCCCGGCAACCCAGCGATTAAAGCTGCTGTCAACTTGTTGTCGTTGAAGGGTCATTTTTTTCTCGAGTTCACGCGCTGAAGTACACATGGGGGACCTCCTCTCGCGTAAAATGAACTACTTCGTATATATATCGTACAACGTTTTTTGTAGAAAAATCAAGACGACACCAATCTATGTTGGTGGCGTCCTTATTTAGATCGTAATGAATTTATTCCGTTGTTTTGCCATCAAACTCTTCTTCGTCAGCTTCAGCCTCGATTTTTGTTGTATGCGAAACGCCATCACGATGATGCGCGGGCGCGTAGAGTGTGTACATTTTAAGCGGATCTGAATCTGAAGTATTAATGACATTATGCTTTGATCCCGCGGGGACTACGACCGCAAAACCATCTGACACTTCATGCTCATTGCCGTCGATGATAACTTTTCCGACACCTTTTTCAAATCGGAAAAACTGATCATTTTCTTCGTGCACTTCAGCTCCTATTTCTTCACCTGGTTGGAGTGCCATAAGAACTAATTGACTATGGGGTGCTGTGTAGAGCACCTGACGAAATTTTGTATTTTCAATTGTTAATTTTTCGATGTTGTCGCTATATCCCTTCATAACTGTACATGTTAACGAGTAAATACATTCTCTAGGCTAAAGTATAGCAGAAGCGACATGCTTTGTCTAAAATTGCTCTTGACCGATCCCCTGCCCTCGGCGTAAGGTATGACCAAATGGAAACCACGGAGTGATATTATGTTCTTTGCAATTCTTTGCATGATTTCGGCACTTAGTCTATATTCAACGGCAATCTGGGCTGAACGACTTTCTCATAAGCTATCCCGATGGATGATTGTTGTGTTTATTGCAGCATTCACATGTGATCTTATGGGAACGTCACTCATGACCCTCATGACTCATCACGCTGGTCATCACCACATAAGCGTACATTTGATGTGTGGGCTTACCGCACTTGTTATTATGTGTTTACACTTGTTGTGGGCATTGTTCACGATTTGGAAAAAAGGACGTGCCGAAAAACTCTTTCACTCATTTTCACTGTATGCGTGGGTGATCTGGCTCGCGGCATTCATAACCGGAATCCCAAAATAAAAGACTGCGCGGAAAATCTTCCGAGCGGCCTTTTTAATCCTTAACGTGTATAAGTAAGCGCGTTATCACTAAATCCGATTACCTGGACACATGGTGTATTAGGAATTGCTTCAAAACGCAATGTTCTGGTATCAGTCAGCTCGGCCAGCGCACAGCCAAGCGCGCTATCCTCAGGAATAAATGTTATCGGTGAAACAAGTGCCATGCGATTCCAATAGTCGTCACCAATTTTGTATTGCACGTGCGCTAAGGTATATTTTACAAGCCCAGTATCAACGTCTACCGTTACAGGATCTGGGTGATTGCCTCGCACGGCAAATTGCTCTGCCCCCTCTGGCCAATTTCCTATAGAAATCTGAAAGCCATTAGGGTCAAGATAATCAGGGACAAAAGATAGGTGCCCAACCCAATAATTCATACCTGCCTCACCTGACACACCCGCGTACGCGTTTGTTCCTTCTTGAAACCATGTACCAATTAATTTCCCATCAATATCATAATCTATCTTTCCGCTTCGAGGTTCTACCGTACGCAGGTATTTAGACAAAGCCTGTGTCTTAATATCGTCCGAATAATAATCTAACGGGTCTGCGGTGTACAGCTTCCATTCTTCGGCTAAATAATGTTCTGGAATAATAAATCCTTTGAGTGGTTTTGTGGTATCCCATACAGCAAAATCAAGTGTTTGCTCTCCAATGCGCCCAATGAGTTGCCCTGATTTCACCTCGAAATTAATATTATTTCCATCTCTTTCATATGCTACTTGCAAGTCAGGCGCAAGGCTAGTTACGAGATCGTAGTAATAGAGTAAACGACAACTAATAGTGAAAACGATGCGATAATCTTTAAATGGTGTTCCGTCTTTTGCTGTTCGATCGCGCGTACTAATAGCAACAATTCGAGAATCAGCCATAGCATATACATCGTAGGTATCAATTTTTGAATTATAATCCTTTGGGGAAAAATACTGATGATCAATCGGGGTTACATGACTTCCTATCGTAAAACCATAGGGAATTATGGATTCAAAATCAGCCATATTCATTGGCAAATGGGTTAATTGAGAGATATCCATTCCCGAGCACCGTTCTGCGCTCAAATGTTTTCCTGCAAGTTCAGCACTTGATGCAATTGAAGCAAAAGATGGGTTGTTATTGTTTTCTCTCATTTGATCCTGAGGCGCATGCGCTTTATTCGTAGAAAAGAAAAACGCCGCTATTACTAGAGCGATGAGGGGCAGTGATGTAAAAATTAAACGTTTTTTCATGCGAACACGCGCTTAATTTTCCTCTTCTTCTCTTTTATCAAAATCTAGCATGTACGACGGGATTCTTAACGAGGCGCCATACTGCTGGGCAGAGTTGTATTGCTCTTCATTGCTACGGTCAATACAAAAAACCCTTCCTGGAAAAATAACATAATGATACAACTTATTCTTAAAATCAGCGTACCACGTGTTTGAGTGACTTACGTCGAATGAATGACTCAACTCTGCCGCAACTGTTTTCGCCTGCGTGATCGGAATATGAACTTCATCAATTGTCCATTTCTCAAGCCATGGCGTTTTATGCCTATCAGTGACCGCCTCAACTCGTGTTGAAACAATTTTAACCTTTTCGAGGACAGATGTATCCACGAGAGATTCTTCAATAATTGAACCAGTAAAATGCGCCATAGCTATCTATCCTTTCTATAGGGTATTCTCCCCTTTTTCTTAGATTTATGCAATAACGATTTAAAAAGTCCCTCGCAAAAAACGAAAAGCTTTTTTATTCGATTCATCGGCGGTCGCCTGCCCTGCGCGATTGAGCGTCATCCATTTTGTATTATAAAATTCAGTTGGATCAACTTTAAATTGCGACCCATCTGTTAACACAAGGTACCAAAGGTCAGAGTGCATATCACACGGATGATTCGGGTTGGTAATTTTAACCGTTGTAAGTAAAAATGGGAATTGCGGAGTCTTAAAAAAATCTTTCAATCCAAGCTCTTCTGAAATTTCTCGATTTAGCGCTGCAAGCAGGTTGGGGTCAGCTTTGTCAATGTGCCCGCCTGGCGAAATCCAAAGACCAGACTTCTTATGGTGGACAATAAAGACTTCTTTTGTAACTGAATTATACGGCAAAAAATAAACACAAAAATGTGTTTTTGGGTTCTCATCGCGTGTAAGCTTGCCCTCATGAAGGCGACGCAGAAATATTCGCCTGGTTGCCTCATCAGAAAATGTTTCTTTTTCGAAAATGAAACCTCATTCATCTGCAATCATATTACTAAGTATATCAAATTCCCAAATAAAAAACGCTCCAAGTAATTCTGGGGCGTTTTTTAATTCGTCAATAAAATTTATTCTGTGTCTGACACAGTCACTGCGACTGCTGTTTTCCCGTCTGTATCGGTGATGCTCACAGAAAGCGATCGTGAATCCTTTTCTGCAAAAATTGAAGTACCAATTGGCAAATCAAGCGATGATTGTACTGTCCAGCCGTCCGATTCTAAATGACTTAAATAATCCGCCTTCACCGCCGCAATACTCTCTGTTGTTTCGATACTTGCCGAATACCCATTATTCTCGGTTAACTGAAGCGCAACCTTCAGATCGCCATCAATGACGTACACATCGCCAGGAAAACTTGCGGGAAGGCTTACGTTGTCCCCGACCCGCAATGATCCTGCGTTTGTGTTGACGGTAACGGTGTTTGTACCCTGAGAAACCGTAACTTCACCATTTTGCGTATTAATAGTTTTAGTACGCGTCGAAAAAAATATGACCACGGCGATAACTATGACGCCACCAACCAAAGCGAGAATCTTCATGTTTTTATTCATACATTTATTAAGTTAATCAAACTTTTATTAACATAGGGAGTTTATCATTTATAAAAAATAGATCAAGATCAGGTGTGGTCACTCAGCAATTTCAAGTATGGTGATTGAAAGTAATCCAAGAAGCACACCAGCAACCTGAAGTGTATTTAAGTTTTCTTTGTAATATAACCAACTCACAAGAAGAAGGGTTACAACATGAAAAATGACAAAAATAACAATCAAGTATAACAAGAAAAGCCATCTTGTTAAGTACAAGTTACAACAATTGGCAAAACGTTAAAAATTTTCACACCCTCGCTCGCCGAAGCTTCTCTTCGGAAAAACCTAAACGTTGCATAAATGCAGAAAGAGAAGAATTTTTTCGATCCATTTTTTCACGATGCCGGTCGATTCTGTTTTTATCAACCAGCCATTCGATCCTGTCGTCTAAAAGTTTATAACGAATCGTAGCATCTGCAGATGAAGCTTTCGCGATTGCGAGACCGTCTTCCATGCCTTTTGGCGCTCCCTCGGCAACGTCAAACGCTTTTTCAAATTCTCCTACGTTTTTTTTAAATAATTCGTAATTCCACATGGCACACGTATTCCATGGAACTACATATGCGACACCCTGTTGTTTGTAATATGTTTGCAACTCGTTATCCAGCTGGGTTGAAAGTTCTCCATCGCCCTCTACTACAACGCGAAATGTGCAGCCAGCCACGAGAAGCGTGGGGTCATCAAGTAATATTTTTTGCAGTTTGGAAATATAATCTGCAGTCAACTGGACTTCACGTGATGCAATTAAGAAAAAAAATTTTTCTTGGTGTGGTAACTCCCTCAAGGCTACGTTCAATGAGGAGGGTTGCACGGGATTTCTGGTTTTTTTAAAAATAATTTTTCCCTCAACTGATGTTTTGAAGTCATTCAAAATATAACACTTCTGAAAAGAATCTTGGATTGATTTCACCCACGCCACGCACGCATCGAGATTTTGTGTGTCCGTCCGGGTAATGAGATAGAGATCTGATTGATCCAACATGTTTAAAAAATTCAACTATTCTGACGATCAAACTCTTCCGCCTGTAATAAAACCTTATTGTTCCTTTCTTTTGCTTTATTCTCAACATACCGCGCAGAAACCATCAACAACCCCACAACAATAATATTTAAATAAATCGGCAAATATATAGCTGCATTTCCGATGATAACAATAACGAATCGATGAATTGAATATATGGACAAAATGCTAAAATGAAAAGCTTGATCTTCTGAAAGTGTTGGAAATGCTTTTTTTAAAGTTGCATATTTATCCCTAATCGCTGTAGGGAATATCGCGATACCATATGACAACGGAAGTACAAGACCAATAAAATGAAAAATGGTTCTATTGTCGTGAATTAAGGATCCTATAATTGAAGCAACAAAGACAACAAAATAAGCTATCTGCCAACCAAGTGCTTCGTTTCTTTGGTAATACTGT
Organism: uncultured Gammaproteobacteria bacterium; assembly: GCA_964524365.1. GTDB lineage: Bacteria > Patescibacteriota > Patescibacteriia > PEXW01 > CAZGDO01 > CAZGDO01. The sequence goes on from CAZGDO010000023.1 coordinate 7,524, forward strand.
ATCCTTGTTCTCAGGCGTTTTTGTTGTTCCATGATATTAGTATACCAGATACTACTAACGCACTTGAGCCGCCTTTAAATCAACATGTAAACAACAAGCCGGAGGATTCACTGGAATCTTCCGGCTTTCATTGATGGTTGTTATAACGCTCGCACAACCACCAAGGTTCCGCGATAAGAAACGCGATACGCATATTCTCTATCACTTGAATCCTTGGCACTTACGCGTCGCAGATATGGACGATTCCGCACAATATTAACTACTGCGTTCGCATTTTCCATAACGGCTGTGTTAGCAAACCATTGTGCGACATATCTTCGAACAACATTCTCTGACTCCTCAAGTGTGTAGCCTTCAAAGGCAAGGATGACTCCGCTGTCTTTAACTTTTCTCACTATTTCATATCCACAAATTGATGCTGCCTCTGTGAGTAATACAACGGGTTTGTCTTTCTGGACTATCAATGGCTCAGCGTTGCGGACCAAGGGATCTTTGAGAGCAATGTTTATGATTGGCAAAATTCTTATACCAATTCCTTTAAATCTTGTGGATGCGCATTGTATTTTCATGAAAAGAACCTCCTCTTTTTGTTTCGTGGACACCTGAACTATCCTACTCCCTGACTTGTTACCCGTCAATAAAAAAACAGTAACTATATTGACAAAATAGGGTTATTTGGTAAGGTCTATCGGATCCACTGTTGTTTGAAAATTACAAACGTACAAGAAACAATACACCAATCCTTTTCACGGAGGAAAGATGAAAACGAACCTGTTGTGCAAACCTGGTTACTGGGTAGTGGTACTACTACTGCTCCCTATTTGCTTTTTTACGTCATCAAAAGCAAACACCTGGCGGCAACGTCAAATCAATCGCGTCGATGCATCAATTGGATGGCGCGATGACCACTCGATTGTCTTTCGCGCCGATAACGCAATCAGACCAGCGAGTAGACTATACCATCTCAAATGGATTCGAGTTAATGGTAACGTATCACCCGTATCACTACGTACGAATCGGCGGAGTCTATACGAACTGGGCTAACGCCAGACAAGTAACGTGCAATCGACAAAATCCCAATTTGGTATGGTGGGATTTCTGGCAACGCCATGGGCTCGGCCTCGGCAAATGACGTCACTCTATTACAGAGGTAAAATCGGGGTCGTACTGGACGTCACTGGAACCAATGTCGGTCAAGATGCAACCGGAACATCCATTGGTCGACTTCGTGAGAATAGAATCTTCGCAAGTGGGGAGTTCGGCATCAAGGCGTTCGGCGATGAAGGAACGGGTGTTCTGTTTCTTCGACTGTCTTACGTGAGATCGATTTATGCATTTTCCAACGGGTCGAACTTTGGCTGCAAGCCCGGGGGCCTCGACCATATCGCATTCGACATTGGTATAGCGATATAAAACGATCTTTCAATCTTATAACCCGTCATCTCTAAAAAGAGAGGGCGGGTTATTTATGTTGACTTAAAAAATTTATTCTCTTATTTCTGCATAAGTGCGAGCTTCTTAGTACGTGAAAACTGCTTTATGCGTGCTTCGGCGCGCAGCGCAGTTGAACGATTCATGCATCTACGCGAATATACTAATTCTACGGGTCGACGAGACTTAGTGTACTTTGCTCCCAGATCAGAATCGTTATGTCTTGATATCCTTTTTTTTAAATTTTGCGCGATTCCTGTATACAGTGTGCCATCAGCACACCGCACAATATAAAGATAATACATACGGTGAGTATTACAAACCACGTGGGTATATTACCTTCCCCAAATAGCATTCAGCAATTTTATTCTCGTAATAAACAACACAGGGATAAGACCTGCTCCAATTGAAACAAAAATAAATGTTTCTAATCGGATCACGTATCCGACAGCATCGAAGGCGAGACGTGCGTCGCCAATAGGCAGCACAAAAGGAAAGGCGGAAAAATATGGCACCAATGCAGCAAAGTACAATGCGGTGCCAAAAAGTATTCCTGAAAGTGCATAGACAATCGCCTGAAAAATATATGACCATACGATAAGCGAAGGCTTCACGCCGATGGCACGCAAAATACCAATTTGTTTACGTTTACTTGAAACATCAATATAAATAACAATAAAAATTGTTACTGCGGCAATGAGTGAGGCTACAAGCGTCATAAGAATATTAATGCTCACAAAGCTTTTTGTAACTGACTTCATTAATCCGACCGCATCTTCCCATGAATACGCAATTCCATCGATATCTGCAGCTGAAATCTTATTTACAATACTTTCAACTGAAACATCCTCATCAAGTCGAACAATAATCCGATTTGCTTCACCTGCGAGCGCAGGAACCACCTTATCAAGCACATCCCGTGTGATGAAGGCTTTTTGGTCTGTATCAATAAATTTACTATAAAAAATACCCCCTATTTTAAAATCTTCTGAGAAACCGTCAAATGACACTTTCACCGTATCTCCGACTTCTGCGTCTTTAAAAGAGAAGGCGTTATTTTCAACATCCTCTCCGCCAGCAATCTGGCGGCCGATGATAATAGAAAATAAATCGTGTTCTCTCAAGTAGCTCCCTTCGATCATGTGTTCAAAAATTTTTGTTACCATCCGTTCATTATCGGGATCAATAGCAATGGTTTGCCAGTTCCCACGAATGTTGTTGTACTCAAGTGTTGTTGGCAACGCTAATCCACTGCTCACACCCACAACACCTGGTATCGAACGAAGCTGTTCTACGGCTTTTTCAGCGTCAGCAATTTGATTTTGGCCGGATTCTGGCAGCATCAAAATATGCCCAGTCGACATGTCGACAACTTGGTCATCAGCAGCCTTGATTACACCATCAAAAAGAGTTGGAACAAAAATCATGTTGATAAAGGCAACGCTCATCAGAAATATAATCAAAATAAGTGTCCATCTGTTACCACGCCGTAAAAAGACCCAGAGTAATCGAAATGGAATTTTTGCTTCGTGCTTTGTCATACAATTTTTCCATCAGAAAGCATAAGGATTCGGTTTGCGTATTTTTCTTCTTCTGGTTCATGCGTAATCATTACAATCGTATACCGCTGTTCGATATTCAAACGTTTGAAAGTTTCCAGTACATCCCGGGCGGCAACCGTATCAAGATTCGCTGTCGGCTCATCAGCAAAAATAATAATAGGATTATTTATTAATGCTCGAGCGATTGCAACTTTTTGCTGCTCTCCACCAGAAAGCTGTTGCGGAAGATTGTTCATTCTTTTTTCTAAACCAAATTCACGAAGAAGATTTTTTGCCCGTTTTTCACATGACTTTTTCGGCTCCAACATCAACGCTGGTAATAATATATTTTCAAGAGCAGTTAATTCCGCGATAAGCGCGTATTCTTGAAAAATATAACCAATTTTCATGAGTCGGCATATACGACGCTCCTCTTCTTTCATGTGGGTTACTTTCTTCTCTTCAAGCAGAATCTCTCCGGAATTCGGCTTATCGAGCAACCCAATCTGACGCAAGAGCGTTGATTTACCAGAACCGTTGCGCCCCCGAATAATTAGAAAATCCCCTTCATGAACATCAAAAGAAACACCACGCAAGGCTCTTATCTTGACTTCACCCACGTCATAGGTTTTTGTAATATTTTGAATCGATACGAGCAATTCTGCCATTTATCTTAATTTTTTTGAAAAAGACTCTTGAGGTGACCATAAGAGTCTTTCCCTTCAAATTTGAATATTATATATTTGCCTCAAACTAATATACATGTGCTTTACCTAGTTTTTCCTTAAACCGTTGGCTTGGAGTTTTAATGTTAAAGCTACATGTCTTTTCGTGTAACTCTTTCTTCTCTTTTGTAACATAAGAGTTTCCACAATGACTGCAGTGATGCAAATTTTCCATACATATATTCTTACTAATCTACTGAATGCGACCGATATTCGCGTGTTTGATGAACGTCTAGTATCTCATTTCTAGCCTAAAAAATCAAGCTTTTATGTAATGCTTTCTAAATCCTTTAAATTATTCCTGGCGTCTGTGATTATCGTCTTGGGCGGTTTGTTGAGAGCCACAGTTAGGACACGGTTCACCAGTTTTACCGATCGCATGAACCTCATACGAAAAACCACAATTTGGACATCTATATTCTATAGACATAACTATCCTCTTTACTTCATTGCTTAACTATATAATTTTCTCACCTTTACGCTTATGTATCAAGTTTTTAAGCTGAAGATATAAAATCAAAAAACACCCCAACTTTCCGCCGAGGTATTTTTTGACTTTAGATATCTTGCGTTATTTCTTTACAACGACAATCGTGCAATTTGTCATCAGTGCGGCTATTGCGCCGACAGCCACAAGCGGTGCGGCGACTAGAGTCCCAACAACCCCGATAGTGAGTGGAAGCGTCATAATCTCTTCCTCTGTTTCGTTCTTGATGATGATTTTGCGAGCATTTCCTTTTTTGATAATCTCTTTTACTTTCTTCACAAGCTCATCACCAGAAACCTTAAACTCTTCTTTTTGTTCTTCTATATGGTTCTAATTATTTCTTATCGTCTTTTTTAACTTCCTCATACTCACCTTCAACCGTCTCGCTCTCTTTTTTTGGTTCTTCTTTATTCTGATCATTTGGTGGCGTCTGCCCTGCCTGCCCCTCTGGTGGGGTTTGTTTTTGGTACGCAGCCTGTCCAATTTTTTGCATTTCAGCAGATAATGCTTCAGCCGCCTTTTTGATCACATCTTTATCGTCCCCGTCTTTCACCTTTTTCAAGTTTTCCATTTTTGCTTCAACGGTTTTCTTCGTATCAGCCGGTACCTTATCACCCGCATCTTTTAACGCCTTTTCTGCTGTGTAATACGTTTGTTCCGCCAGATTGCGCACCTCAATCAATTCTTTCTTCTTCACATCTTCTGCTTCGTGTTGTTTCGCTTCTTGTTTCATGCGTTCAACTTCATCTTTTGAAAGACCAGTGGATGCGGTAATAGTTATTGATTGTTCTTTACCGGTTGCCTTATCTTTTGCTTTCACATTCAAAATTCCATTAGCATCCAAATCAAATGTGACCTCTACTTGCGGAACACCACGAGGGCTAGGAGGAATGCCTGAAAGCATAAATTTGCCTAAAGACTTATTATCTGGTGCCATTGGTCGTTCACCCTGAACAACGTGAATTTCCACAGAAGTCTGATTATCAGCCGCCGTAGAAAAAACCTGAGACTTCGATGCCGGAATAGTCGTATTGCGTTCAATCAACGGAGTAGCAACCGCGCCCATGGTTTCAATCCCCAGTGTTAACGGCGTGACATCGAGCAACAGCACGTCTTTTACATCACCTTGCAATACGCCAGCTTGAACTGCTGCGCCGAGTGCTACAACTTCGTCTGGATTAATGCCAACATGCGGTTTTTTGCCAAAGTAGTCTTCAACTTTTTTTAGAACCATCGGCATACGGGTCATGCCCCCCACCATAATAATCTCGTTTACATCTGCTTTTGAGAGGTCTGCGTCAGCTAATGCTTTTTCAACTGGCCCCATGGTTTTTTCTACCAAATCGCCAACCAAGGATTCAAGTTTCGAACGGGTTAATTTAAGTAACATATGCTTCGGACCGGTCTCATCGGTGGTAATAAATGGCTGATTGATTTCGGTCTCTTGCGTTGTCGAAAGCTCAATCTTTGCTTTTTCAGCTGACTCTTTCAACCGTTGCACGGCCATCTGATCTTTTGATAAATCGATGCCAGATTCTTTCTTAAATTCTTCTGTGATCCATTGCATCAACACCTGATCAAAATCATCTCCACCTAAATGTGTGTCACCGTTAGTGGCTTTTACCTCGACAGTGTCTTCTGATACCTCAAGAACAGACACATCAAATGTCCCACCACCAAGATCATAGACTACAATTTTTTCATCTTTCTTTTTATTGAACCCATACGCGAGTGCAGCCGCTGTCGGCTCATTGATGATACGACGAACTTTTAAACCCGCAATTTCACCAGCGTCTTTGGTCGCCTGGCGCTGTGAATCGTCAAAATATGCTGGGACGGTGATAACCGCTTCTTCAATTTTCTCACCCAACTTTGCCTCAGCATCTGCTTTAAGTTTCTGTAACACCATTGCCGAAATTTCTTGGGGGCGATATTCTTTTTCGCCCATATGAATAACGACACCTTCGCCTTTTTTCTCAATTTCAAAAGGAAGATTCTTAATGTCACGTTGGACTTCGTCGTCCTCGTATCTCCGCCCGATAAGACGTTTAATTGAGAATAGGGTATTTTTTGGATTCACTACTGCCTGGCGCTTTGCAACTTGTCCGACAAGTCGTTCGCCTGACTTTGATACTGCGACAATCGACGGTGTAGTTCGATTGCCTTCTGCGTTTTCTAAGATCTTTGGTTCGTCTGCCTCCATGACTGCCATCGCGGAGTTGGTCGTTCCAAGATCGATTCCAAGAATTTTTGCCATACTGTTCGTTTGTTAATTACAAATCTAATAAATTCGAATCAAGTGCCTCGTGAAGCTCTACCACGAAATCAGCCGAGATGCCGCCGTTGTCTTTGAATTTCAGTACATCTGTGATATTTAGGTCTGTGACAATACCAGAAAAATTAACTCCCTGCGCGCCGACCACGACCGAGGCAAGGGTCGAGGAGTGGCAACTTTGGCAGGTAATGTGCAACAGACTGGCACCATTTTGCTCAAACAAAATATGCAATCGTTTGTAGTCAAACGCATTATTGCACACAGGGCAACGTCCGTTCATTTGAACGAAATGTGGTTGTGGGGCAGGGCTAAAATCCCCTGATGGTGGTATAAATGAATCTCGCAACATGTATTATTTTTTTACTTCTACTTTGATGGGTTTTGGTTTTACGTCTTCTGACTTCGGTAACGTGACTTTCAAGATACCGTCCTTATATTCAGCCTTCGTCTGATCTGCTTTTACTTTTTTCGGGAGTGCCACCGCGCGAGTGAAGTGCCCTGAACGGATTTCTTTGCGGTAGTAGTTCTTTTCATCTACTTCGCTTTTGTGTTCTGCGGAACCTTCAAGTTTCAAAATGTCGTCTTCAACTGTAATGTTTACTTTTTCTGGATCAATACCAGACAGCGCTGTTTCTATGTAAACATTATCTTTGTCTTCATACATGTCGATTGCCGGCACTAAACGATTCGCGCGACGCATTGGCATAAAAACATCTTCTTCGTTGAAGAAATCATCGAGCATTGAATTCATGGGTTCCCATTTTATGATTGCCATATATTTGTTGATTAATGTATCTTTTATTCCGCAACAACAACTTTCGCGTGTTGCAGGACTTTATTAAATAATTTATATCCTGGTTGAACTTCTTTAATTATTTGGTCAGTCGTAACGCCATCGGCTTTTTCTTTCGTAACTGCCTCGTGTAGTTCAGGATCAAAGTTTTTCCCGATTGTCGGAATCTCTTCTATACCGAACTGCCGCAATAGATCTTGAAATTCTTTTCGTATATGAATGATACCCTTCACCCAATCCTTTTCTTTCTCTGCTTCTGGAATGTGCTCCATCGCCAGCTTAAAATGATCATTCACGGGAAGCATTTGAATAATAAGCGCAGCGTTCGCATATTGCGCTGATTCCATCAGCTTTTTGTCTGTTTCTTTTTTCAGGTTAATGTAATCTGCTTTGGCGCGTTTCCATCCGTTTAAATATTCCTCTGCTCGTTCTTGCCATTTATCTGGCTTGACGTCTTTGTGGCTATCAACGGGTTTCGATTCATCACTCATGGGTACATGTTTAGTTGGTAAGAAGTTTTGCGGTATAGGTTACAAGTCCGCGGGATTCTGCGTAATTCATGCGCATCGGGCCCAAGATACCGAACATGCGTTCCCGACCCTCAGCTTGGGTTTTATGAATAACAGCACCACAATCGGCTCCAAACGGATTCTCCTGACCTACGAGTACGTGGGTTCCTGGTTTGACTGACTGAAACAATTTTTCGACAACTTCATCTAGATGATCAATTACTTCTGACATATTACGCACCAGTTCAAGTTCAGAAAATTCAGGCTTAGAGAAAATGTTTGAAAGACCTGTGTAGTAAACATCATTACGAGAAAACGCAACAATACTCGCGTTCTCAGATAATTCAGCAAGTGTTCGTGCAACGGATTTCAACATATCCTGTACTTCCAATTTTTTGTCACTTGCTATGCGGGCGAGTTGTTCCTGTGCTTTGTGAGCAGGTTGCTGCTCTTGCATTAACTCCTCGATGTAGTATTTCCAACCCTTAGCCGTAGGAATTCGTCCAGCTGATGTATGCGGATGGGTAATAAGACCCTTTTCTTCAAGTTCTACGAGATCATTTCGAACGGTTGCAGACGATTTCCTTATATCTGGGTTTTCTGCCAGCACGCGCGAACCAACGGGCGCCGCGGAACGAATATGTTCGGCGATAAGGCTCGAAAAAAGCTGTTTTTTGCGTGGTTCTAGCATGGTATTTATATATTAGCACTCTCAAGTCTCGAGTGCTAATTTCAATATATCCCCTGTGAGAAATGGTGTCAAGAGATAAAAAAGGACCCCCAGGTTGCTGTTGAGGCGGTTAGGGGGTCTTTAGAAAAAAGAAATCGAATGGTAATCCTCGCGGATTAAATATAATAGAAGCTCCTTACGAGGACGCCAGTCGTTACGGGTAAGCCGTACGTTAAAGGCGATTTCTCGCAACTCATACCACGGGTATGATCCAGACATGTGTCCAGCCCACAAAGCTGGGAAATGTTTGGCAATGCGCCAGACGAAGTCAGACGACTTCAGAGCTTGCTACATTCCGATTTCTAAGAACGTGATATAGATACTATCAGATAGGTTTTTTAGGTCAAGAGGCTTTCTGTGGATGACCTTGTGGATAAAAAGATATAAAAAATCCTTATTTTTAGGTAAAAAAAGACCCCGGATAAGCGTGCTGTGAAGCAACGATGTGTAATCTGGGGTCTGGGGGAGGGGTAATTGGACGTCCGCTGATAGAGTGCGAATACAGGTGTCGAGAATTGCAGGATTTCGAGTACACTGCTAGTACCTGTGTTTTATCGGCGTTTCTGTAGAGGAGGCAATCCCACCAACAATGAGCCAATACCCAAGCTCAGAGGTTTAGTCGATCTACTGATCGCGTGCGGAGGTCTCCCGCTCCCTTATTTGATGCTAAAAGATCATGAAAATGCATAGTAGCAGCAAACAAAAAAACTGTCAAGAGGGATGGTCTCAAACCACGTAAAGAGGAAAGTTATGTTCTTAAATTTTTAACTTGCTCAAGTAGTAGTTCGAGTTGTTCAAGTACGAGCTCGGGAGCTTCCTCTTGCGCAAGATAACCAACGTTTTGCAAAGCAAAAAACCGTGCATCGAACATATCCGCGGCAAGTCGATCCGCATCAGCTCGGCGAACAATTTTATCTTTGTCACCCCACAACACAACTGTCGACGCACGTGGCACGGCGTGGTCAAATGTTTTTGTATCTCGCTGATAACTTATTTGAAGTAACGCATCTTCATTGCCTTTCATTTTATAGGGTGTTTGATAAATAACAATATCTTGAGGCGTAATAAGCGTGGGATCTGCATATCCTTTTTTATATTTACTCTCAAGACGTTTTTCTGAATACGCGAGTTTTAACGCTGCACGGCTGATTTCAGGAACGCGCAACAATGCGGCAGGAATTGATGAATTGGCAAGTACCGTCGGACTGATTAAGACCATTCCGAGTACCTGATCGCCATATTCTTGCGCAAACCCCATACCAACTTCTGTACCATATCCTTGAGCAATAATAATCACATCATGCACGT
>CAZGDO010000024.1:0-17322 GCA_964524365.1 uncultured Gammaproteobacteria bacterium
ATGCTACCTGTTACGGCTGACGTTTTCTTTGCTTGTGTATATGCTGAAAGTTGATCCAAGACGTTCGACAATGACCACAAATCTGGCCCAACGCGTTCAACAAGCAATCGACCTGCTCGCGCATCCAGTGCCAAATTACGCGCACGCGCCTCAGTGCGAATCCATAAAATAAGTTCTGGCTCCTCAAACTCCTGAAATTCCTCTAGTTTAGCTTGCTTTATTATTTTCAAACGACCTGATGCGCCAGGAAGATTGCCTGCCTGCCAAAAAACTATAATATGCTCATCGGAATCTCGAGTCACTAAATATTCAAAAATTTGTTTTTGCTTTTCTGATGTCTTTGCGCTAAAAAAATCTTCGAACACAATCATGCGCTTTGATGCAAGGAAACTCATGGTTCCGAACGCGACCTGGATATCATCAAAAGAGGTGTGCTGTCCTTCAAATCGGGACACATTATACCCATGTGGGTCAAACTTTTTCTTAAAAGCATCAACAAGCGCGCGCAAACGTTTGCGTGACCGATATGTATCTGTTCCAAAAACAATAATCATCATAAGTCTTATATTGTATCACAAGCTCAGACTTGGAGTTTTTCCATTTCTCCCCAGTTCTTCCCTGTACTCACTTCTGTGATAAGCGGGACTTTGAGATCCACGACGCTTTCCATTTCTTTTTTTACAAATGCAGCTACCACATTTATATCAGCACTTGGGACTTCAAACACCAACTCATCATGAACCTGCAGAATCATATGTGTATCAGGGCTTACCCGATCAAGCTTGCGGTAAATTTCTATCATCGCGACTTTCAAGATGTCAGCAGCGGTTCCTTGGACGGGAAAATTCACTGCCATGCGCTCTGCTTGCGCACGAACCTGACGCATACCAGAATATATCTCGGGTAAATACCGTTTGCGTCCCATAATAGTTTCTACGTAGCCCTGTTCCTGTGCCTGCACGCGAGTAGCTTCTAAAAATTCATATACACCTTGATAAACGTGAAAATATCGTTCGATAAAATCCCGAGCTTTTTTACGAGAAATTTTTCGTCTCGATGCCAACCCCCATGCGCCCATGCCATACAACACTCCAAAATTCACTTCTTTCGCCGACGAACGCATATCCTTTGTCACCTCTGTAAGTGGGACCTCAAATATAAAGGCTGCTGTGCGTGAATGGATATCTTCACCTTTTTTAAACGCTTCTATCATTTTTTCATCATTCGCAAGAGACGCAACAATACGAAGCTCAACTTGAGAATAATCTGCGGACAGTAATATACATCCCTTTTTTGCAACAAAAGCCTTTCGTATTTCATTCCCAAGCGGTGTTCGGATAGGAATATTTTGCAAGTTCGGATCAGATGATGAAAGTCGGCCCGTTGCGGCTATCGTCTGATTATAGCTGGTATGCACGCGCCCTGTTTTTGGATTAATAAGTTTCGGCAACGCAATCACATACGTGCTTTGTAATTTCGCGTATTCCCGATATTCCATTATTGCATCGATTATCGGATGCTGCCCCTGTAATTTTTCAAGTTCAGCCGCGGCCGTAGAAATGCCGGTTTTTGTTTTTGATAACCCTTCACTAGACAACTTTAGTTCATCAAACAAAATAACCTTTAATTGCAATGGCGAGTTTATGTTGAATTCATGATCGGCATGTGCATAAATCTGTTTTTCAAGCGCCACAATTTTCTTTGCCATATTTTTCTCCATTGTAGAAAGAAATACTGAATCAATTTCAACTCCTGCGCGCTCCATGCTGGCAAGAACATGGACAAGTGGCATTTCAATATCATCAAACAACTTTTCAAGGTCATGCTCTGCAAGTTGTGGTGCAAGAGCTTTTACAAGCTGATAGGTGTAGTCAGCGTCTTCCGACGCATACCAAGACACCTGCTCAAGCGGAACCTTGTCCATGGTAATCTGAGACTTCCCTTTTCCGATCAAATCTTCTATCGGTTGCATGTTGTACCCGAGTTCTTTGAAGGCTACGGCGTCTAAACTATATTGTCTTATCCCCGGGCGGATTAAATATGACGCGATCATCGTATCAAATGAAAGCGGATGCACATCGATACCGGCTTCGCGCAACACATGATGATCATATTTAATATTATGCCCAAACTTTTTACTTTTTGGATTTTCAAGTATTGGCTTCAATTCTTTCAGCCACTTCGAGTGTCCCGCGATATCTAAGTAATATGCTTCCCTTTTTTTCCATGCAATACTTATGCCAAGTAATGTTGCCTGGAGCGGATCGATGCCAGTTGTTTCTGTGTCAATCGCAAATGCTGTCTGGGGTTCCAAAGCGTCAAGAAACGTACAAAAATCTTTATCGGTAGCAATAAGAGTGTAGGCAGCAGAGGTTTTGGCGTGTGGTTTTGGTTCATGTACCGCAGTACCCGAAGTTTTCTTTGATTTTACCTCTGGCTCTTTTTTTTCATTATTTGGCAAGCGCGTTAACAAACTTTTAAATTCATATTTCTGAAACACTTTCCGCGTTGCATCAGCATCATATGATTTCCACGTCACATCTTTCGTGTCTATGGTAATTGGCACATCACGGACAATCCGGGCCAGCGTTTGACTCATATATGATTCTTTCTTTTGCTCGTGTAGTTTCATGAGGATTCCGGCTTTGACGCGTGGATCTTTTTTTTCAACAGCTGCATAAATACCATCGAGCGTATGGAATGTCTGTAGCAATTCAACGGCAGTCTTCTCACCAATTCCTTTTACTCCGGGAATATTATCAGACGGATCACCTCGCAACGCTTTGTAATCAACGATTTGCGATGGCGTTAATCCGTATTTTGCTTTCACAGCCTTTTCATCAAACAAAACTATGTCTGTAATTCCTTTCCGCAAGCGATACACAGACGTGTCGTCATCAACCAACTGCAGAGCGTCCATGTCGCTTGTTAAAATAATATACTGCGCATTATCACGTTTCTCTTGGACTACCGTTCCAATGATGTCATCTGCTTCAAATTTCTCTTTTTGCAAAATTGAAATCCCCATTGCGCCTAAGACTTCTTTCATTATTGGAAACTGGTCATATAATTCTTGTGCGGCCTTTTCTCGCGTTGCTTTATATTCTGTGTATGTTTCATGTCGAAATGTTCCGCCAGGTAAATCAAATGCCGCAACAACATACTTCGGAGAAAAATCCTTCACGGCTTTTAAGAGTGTGGACAAAAAACCATACACCGCGTTCACGATCGTCCCGTCTTTTGTCGAAAAGGGAGGGAGGGCGTGAAACGACCGATGCATAAGCGAATTTGCGTCGATAACAAGAAAGATATCTTTATTTTTATTACGCATATACGTAGTGTAGCAAATATCTAAAAAGGGGGCATTGCGTCCCCCTTTTTTTCCTGCGTGTATGTTTTTTAAATGCTCCCGCCGTCCTCTTTTTCAGCATCCATCTCTTCTACTTCATTCCATCTACTCTTCAGTTGCTCAGTCCAATTTTCGATATCATCATCATCATGTAACTCGCCACGATCAAGTTTCTCCTCTAATACATCTTCAACAAACTGATCATATGATTCTTGATCAAATGCGCCTTCTTCTTGACGCTTTGCGAGCACCTCCTGAAAAATGCTCTCGAGATTGATGTGAATGTCTTCTTCTTGAACCATATAGGAATATTACTTAATAATGCCAACAGTGTAACACAAAACATAAGTTTTCTAAAATGCTAAATTGTTGATTTTTCTCTTTAAAAAAATATAGAAAATTCAATGGTGTATGATGCATATATGCCGTCGAATCCACACAACATTCGAATACACACCCTTCTGCTTTGCGTGAGCGTCGCCTTCGTAAGCATTGGCGTCACATATTTAATAACTCAAGAATTTTTTCAACCAACACGGGTGGCGCCGTTAGCTCAAAATGCAGGCCTGGCGCGAGGCACCCATGTAGCATATCCACAAGATAAAGAAGATATTAAAAACAACTTTACCCTGTCAAAAGAAACAACACATGCAAATGTCCGTGGCGCAATTGTTAACCACCATTTGCTTGCGGGAAATTTCATCGCTCATACACTTAAATCGATTGAGAGTAAGCCAGAAACAATTATTATTTTGAGCCCGAATCATTTTGAAATTGGCGACGGCGCATTTACGACAACGGATTATGATTGGGAAACATCTTTTGGTACATTGCATACAAACACAAAAATTATTTCAGCTCTTGAGGCAGCGGGATTAGTGAATGACCCTCGGATATATCCGCACGAACACGGAGTGACGAATGTCATCCCATATATCGCGCATGAATTTCCAGATGCGATGATTGTCCCTATAGCGATCAAAACGGGAGCATCATATGCGGCAATAAGCAAACTCGCGGGAGCTATAGCGGACAAGATAGACCAGGACACATTAGTTATCGCCTCACTCGATTTTTCACACAACCTATCGTCGCTGGAAGCGGAATTTCATGACACGCAAGCATTGGCAGCCATTTCCGCGGTTGACGCAGTAAGCGCAACACGCACTGATGTTGATTCGCCAAACGCACTCACACTTATGCTTCAAGTGATGTCTAAAATAAAAGCAAAACAATTTTCTCTCGTTGATCACTCCAACGCATCTGAATTAACAAAACAACCAGACATGGCTGACGTGACAAGTTATATTACCGGCATATTTCAAGCCGGAGACATAACGTACACTCAACAATTTACAATGCTGACACTTGGGGATACCATGCTCGATCGGTATGTTGCTAAACATATTAAATCAACCGGCCTAGAATCCTATTTTACTACGCGTCCACGATTTTGGCTTGGGACTGATATTACCCTTGCTAACCTTGAAGGCTGTTTTACGGATTTTAATCAGAGAGCCCTTGATCCAAACAACCTTTTTTTTACGTTTAACCCAAGCTTTCTTTCAACCTTACGCGCGTATCAATTTACGACATTCAATCTTGCCAACAACCACACACTCAATTTCGGCGCGCCAGGCCTTACCCAGTGCCAAACATACATTAAGGATGCTGGTCTCACCTACTATGGCCATCCAAAAAATTCCGAAGGTATCTCCACTATCACTGAAATCCACGGAACACGTGTAGGATTTGTTGGATACAATGCACTCGAAAATACATCTTTCAACGCGATCACCGATGAAATCACCAGGGTACGATCGTTGGTGGATTTTCTGATTGTGACGCCGCACTGGGGAAACGAATACCAGACAATACAATCCTCATCACAAACACAAACAGCGCATGCAATGATTGATGCTGGCGCGGATCTTATTTTAGGCACGCACCCGCACGTCATACAGCCGATCGAAGAATATAATGGAAAATTCATTTTCTATTCTTTGGGCAATTTTATCTTTGACCAAACATTTTCACAAAACACACAAACTAGTCTTGCTGCTGGCATATCGCTATCCACGGACAAGACTGAAATTTGGCTCTATCCTTTATCGAATGCAAACTTCACAATTTCTTTTCTTGATCGTGAGCAACGTGATACACTATTACAGGAACTTGCTAAAAAATCCATAGTTTCAGATGAGCTGAAATCAGGATTGCAAAACGGACATATAATTTATCCATAGGAATATGAATATCAATAAACGCACAGCTGTATTTATCATCTTAGGAACTATTGTCGTTGTCGGAAGTATTGTTGGCTACCTTCTCGCAAGCTTAAACGCAAATAAAACAAATACTGCTAACAATAATGTATCAGTCGCAAATACAAATATTTCAAATATAAATGTTTCAAATATAAATACAGCGAACATCAATGGGACAACGAACGAAAATATTAATGGAAACATCAACGGGAGTAATATAAATACGACCGTTGAAGCAAAGACAAATACTAACACCCAACCAACAGAGACAATACAAGTAACCTGGCATGATCCAGAAGAAACTGACAGCTTGCATGTTTTTCTCTCTGATACGGGGAGTGGATACAGTCGTGAAGATGGAGCAACCTATTACTCAAACGGCGTCGTTGCATCAGGGCAATATGCGGGCGATCAAGTAATTCTTGTAAGCTCTTATCCAGAAGGTCCCGCATTTAGGCCGGACATGCATCGATTTATTAAAGACGGCGATACGCTCATTTTAATCGCTGCATCTTCGTCAGACACATACACAGATGACGGATTTGATACATCAAAGTTCATCGTAAATACCAACCTTGCACTGAGCGATTTATCGTACCCAGATAAAATTACTGGCACTGCGGCACGAGAAACATTTGCGCGCGATCAGTGGACTCACCCAGTTTTCAATGCAAGCAAAGTAACAAAAATATTCACACATCCAACGTATGGCGATGTTTATACAACAAAAGGATACCCCGAGCCAACGAGTGTAGATGATTTTTCAACGTATGGATTCTTCATTAAGCGAGCTGATGGATTCACTGAAGTATATTCGCTTGATATAGATTTCGTGAACGACCAGGAAATCCCAGATATAACGTGGAATGACACAACAAAAAATGAAACCATGTACAGCTATGCAACGCAAACCGGCTGCGGTAGCTCAAGCTACGCAGATGTCATGGACCCGAGCGTATTGCCACTATCAACATTACAGCAAATGGGAACAAATTCATTTGGTGACCCAATCTATGAGCTTAAAGATAATAACAACAGCTTGTTGAAAGACTTATATAATAATGACTATTATCCAGGGTATCAGGAAGACAAAATTTCTTACGATACATTTGTCACACAGCATCCGATGTTCTTCTGGCATGATCCATTCGATCGATTAATCCGTTTTAAAAATAATTCATTTTTACCTCAGGCAGAGTGTGGCAAGCCGGTTATTTACCTATATCCGAAACAAACGACAGACATTTCAGTCCATGTTGACCCAGTCGGCGGGATGACATACTCTGACCCAGAATATAGCTCTGGTTGGAACGTCAGTGCGACACCTGAAAGTGAACTCACCGACCTTGCGTCAGGGTTGCGCTATCCATATTTATTCTGGGAAGGAAAAGGTGGCATCTACGCACAACCAACAAAAGGATGGTCTGTGGCGCGCCATGACGTACATTCCTTCCTAAATGAAAAACTTGCGGCATTTGGATTGAATCAAAAAGAAATCTCTGACTTTGAGGAATTTTGGGAACCGCGAATGCAAAACGCGCCGTATTATTTCGTATCATTCCTCGATACACGCGTTATGAACGAGCTTGCACCACTTCACATAACACCCCAGCCTGACACAGTCATCCGCGTGCTTATGGATTTCTCTCCACTGGACGCGCCAATAGATGTAGAAGGATTTACAATCCACACTCCACAACGTACCGGATTTACGGTTACAGAATGGGGTGGAGTCATCCAATAAATAACTTCAAAAAACGCTTCTATTTTTCAGGAAGTGTTTTTTGTTATCCAGCATCATATTCATCGTGCTCTGCGCGGTCAGCACGCCATTTTTTATACAATCCAAAACCAACAACCACACCAGCGAGCGTGATAAAAATATACAAACCATATCGATCTAACACTGATTGCGACACAATAACATTCGAGGGTTGATGTGTTGCGCCTTCAGCTGCCTGCGCAGTCATGGCGCCAAGCACTACACCAGAATCTTGCACCTCATTTTCAGTGCCCGGTGTCGGGGTTGCCCACAGCCACTCTGCATCATATCGAGAATATGATTTTCCTTTTTGTGCGCTTGTGTATGTTTGAGAGTCAGCAATGGATTCGTCTGGTCGAATAAGCTGTACACTGTCACCAGTATCGTTTAATGCAATCCCTGATTCGGATTTGTATACAGCAACATAGCCACCTACTTCAAGCTGTGCCTCTTGAGGGAACGTATGCGTCCGTGTCCCATCAGTTAACTGCCAACCTCCAAGTTCAACCAACGCGTCACCTTCAGTAATCAATTCAATAAATTCTTCTTGGCCCGTGTCTGGTTTTGGATAAAGCTCGTTAATAAAAACTGTGTTAGATAAATCATATGGGTTCACGGAAAAATTATAATCGTCTAAAGCGACCCCACCTTTCATGTCAGAAAGTTCAACATGAACTGAATACTCCCCGCTCGTTTCAAACGTATGTGTAACCTCAATTCCTTTGTCTGTTTTCCCATCAGAAAACTTCCATGTCGCGTGCAGGACATCACCATCTGGATCTGTGGAATTACTCGCAGAAAATTCCGCAACTTGATTGGCGAATACAGTATCAGGAATAATAACCTTAAGTTTAGGTGGTTCATTTGGAATCTTACAAACATTTGATTTCCCAGGCGTGAGCTGGGTAGTCCAACTCCAACTACTTTTGTCTCGCGCGTACGATATGCCTTCGTGTGCTGTGCCTTCGAACTCTGATTCGTCTTGAATTTTTTCGTCAGGTGAAAGTAACGAGACCGTCTCACCGTCAGAATTATTTAAAGAAATTTTGGTTGTTGGCCGATAAATAGCCAAAAATCTTTTTGCTGAAATTGAACCTTCTTTAAATGTAAACTTCCTCCCCGATGCATCCACAAGCTGCCATCCCGCAAGATCTAATGTTTTTGTGGTTATATTTTCTATTTCGATAAACTCGCCCGCTGTATCGTCACCCGTAGGATTTGGTAAAAATTCAGAAAGCTGAAGCTGGTTCGAAAAATCGGTAGTCCCGCCACTCGCGTCATCACACACCCACTTGCATTGCTGAGCGAAAACTAGACCAGGTAAAAAAATCCCAAGGGCAGTTAGGATAAATATTTTCTTCATAGTTGTTAAAATAATTTTTCCGTCTTCACCGCGGAAGCGAGACGAATCCAGCTCCCGGGGGTGAAAAAAGAAAGTAATCTATCATACCCTCGTTCTTCCCATTCTTCTCACCAGGATAAGCAGAGCTGCCCCGTGCCTCTCCTTAATTCCCGATGAGAAGAATAGAAAGAATTAAACACATCATCTTCCTGTTGACGGAACATGCGCTACCTTCTTATACTTACTGGGTGGCAACACATGTTGTCGCAATCTGGAAACGATGGTGCGCCCGCAAAGCTTTGCCATCGTTTTCGTTTTTCCCTATTTCTGAAGTTGATCAACTCCCGGGTGAGCTGATAGGAGGCAATCAACCTCAGAGAAAGAGGGAAGATGCTTGATAGAGGAGGTAATGAACAGGTTATCAACGTTTTACGGGCGACGGCGGAAATGTATCTTTATCTTGAATGACTACTTTTTCTTGGGAATATTGATATTGCCGTCTATTTTCTGCGCCGTCGCGACTTTCTGCGCCGTCGCTATTCTATCTAAATTGTATCATTCTCCTGTGGTTTTGCAAGAGTAAAAACAAGCCACCTTGAATGGGGTGGCTTGTTAATTTTTGTTCGCTGGCATGAACATCACATACCTGGTAACTGGCTTAATGAACCGCCAGTCGCATTCAGAAAGATCGCATTCGCCAGAAAATCTCCGCATGGCACTGTCGTTATTAATTCCTCGGGGAATTGACGATGGTCGTTATTCACCGAATCAGTAATAAAGATGTGTCTCAGAATCGATTCCTCGCGACAGCGTAAAAGCAGATCAATGGCAGGATCCACAAGGACACCGTGACTAATGAGCGCATACGCTTCAATGGCGCCCTTGCTCTCACAAAAACGCACGATATCATTGAGCGTACCACCGGTGTCACTCATGTCATCTCGGATAATCACCTTTTTCCCTTTTACATCGCCAACGATGTTGACGATCTTCATCTTGTCGTCACCGACACGACGCTTATCGCCATGGAAATACGTTTCAAGCCCGAGGATGGCACAGGCCTTTCGCACCAACTTTATTGATCCGGGATCCGGCCCGCCGACTGTGAATACAGCAGGATCGAAAGCATACTTCGCCTGAAAAGCATCAAGCAAAATTGTTGTTGCCCAAAGCTTATCAGAAGGCTGGCCATTAAACGCCATTTCCAGTTGATCACAGTGAGGCTCGAAGATCATAATCTTCTTTGAGGGACACTCACCAAGCGCCGCCATAGTCATCCGTGCAAGCAATGCAGCCGTAATGCCGACGCGTGGGCGGTCTTTTCTATCCTGCCGCCCAGGGAAATAACTAAAGATAACTGTGATCCTGCTCGCGCTTGCTAAAAGCGCGGCGTCAATCATGCGCATCAAACGCATAAAATGGACATCTGTGTCCGCCGGTTGGACGAGATACACTTCCTGATTTCGGATGTTTTCACCAAGTCTATAGAGTGAATCACCATCCCGAAACTGTATTAGGTCCCCATTGGTGACACTAAACTGATTGCCCCACCGTAACTGTAGACCACTTGAGATCGCTTCGCGAAGACTAGTTGAGCAATCTGGACCGATAAAAACCCTCGGAAATAATTCCATGAGAATCTCCTTGCTTGTTGTCAAAATTCATTAAACTTGTAATGAATCTATGTTGTTGTTTTTTTTACTTTTTCAGACAGTGGTTAATCTTACTGCCTAGCAATCTCTACTGTCAAACTTGCTTTTCTTCATGCAAATTCCTATACTCCAAACGCTATTTGCCGGGGTGGTGAAATTGGCAGACACGCCAGGTTTAGGACCTGGTGCCCGTAAGGGCTTGGAGGTTCAAGTCCTCTCCCCGGCACCAGAAGATACTTTTTCAGAAAAGATTTGATTGTGCGATTTTTGCCCCCCAAAAATCGCACTCCTCTGATGATTTTCAGCGTTTGTTTTCGCCGCAAAATCCCACAGTTCGCCCCAGTTGAGGGAAAGCGTTTTGTCCTTAAGCGTGGGGTTAGAGCCAATTTTACGGAAAAAGTCGCGCCAGAAGGTATGATTTTTTGTTTGTACTAAATTTTTGGCTTCCCTTAAGGACAAAACGAAACTCCGCAAGGGTTCGAGCCGATTCTTTCCCTGTCGCCCATAATCCCCTAAATTCTCCTCTAGCTTCGCTCTCCGGCGCAGAAGAGCGTCCTTCTTGGTGAGATACGATTCTCGCTCAATATCGCCGTCCAGATAGAGGGAGACGAGACGGTCTAATCTCTCCTGTGCTTCTTTCAGTTTTACTTTGAGATTCTGGGCGACAGCTCCTCTCGAAAAAATTGATTCGTGTTCCCATGCTTGTATCTGTTTCTCCATTACTTCAATTTCTTCGAGAGGAAGAGACACTGATTGAAGCCATGATTTCATTTGCAGGGCGAGTGCGTTATCTTGGATATACGGCTGTGCGCAGTGTCCGGCTTTTTTGGTACAGCGGTAGTAAGTATATCTCGTACCCCAGCGATTGGTGGCGTATTGGGCGGTGATCGCGCAGCCGCACTCGCCGCACCGCGCCAATTGGGTAAAAGGAAAAGGAATTAGCGTTTTCATCTTGCGCGGTTTTTGTTTGGATTTAAAGACTTTCTGCACGGCTTCAAACAGTGTCGGGGAAAGAATCGCCTCGAATTTTCCGTCGTGCCATTCACCGCGATGTTTGATGAAACCCAAGTACGCTCTATTAGTAAGCATTTTCACAACGGAAACCTTTGCAAGTGGCGTTCCTTTCTTTTGGGTGAGTCCATGTTCCGCCAAGAACTCCGCTAATGACACAAGCGTATGCGAACCTTTAGTGTATTCCTCAAACGCTAACCTGATGACTTTGGAATACACAGGATGCGGCTCAATGTTTTTTGTTTTGTAGTTGTTCACATAGCCCAGAGGAGCCAAGGTGAGCCACTCGCCACGGCGGATTTTCTGACGGATGCCGCGTTTCACATTTTCTACCAAATTATCCGAGAAATGCTTGGATTGCCCGAACGCCACTTGCAACATGAATTTCCCTTGCGGAGTTGGCTCAAACCAAAATTGCGGAAAGTGCAAAGAGATAATAGCTCCGGTGTCTACCAAATAAATAATTCTGCCACCATCAACGCTATTGCGAGCCAATCTGTCGGGGTGCCAAGCTAAGATGCCGAGAGGACGCTTACTCATTTCAATCATAGCGAGCATTTTGCCAAACTCCTCACGTCCCGGTGTCTTTGCGCTTTTCGCTTCGGTAAATTCCTTGATGATTTCAATATGTTCTCTTTTCGCAAACTCATGCAACTCAAATAATTGAGCTTCTATGCTCATCACCTGCTGATCATCCTCTTCGGTGCTTTTGCGGGCATAAAGAATACATTGGGATTTTGGTTTGAGCTCTTTCATATAATCATATAATTAATTATTAGTCGGGCGAACTGTGGGATTTTGCGGCGAAAACAAACGCTGAAAATCATCAGAGGAGTGCGATTTTTGGGGGGCAAAAATCGCACAATCAAATCTTTTCTGAAAAAGTATCTTCTGGTGCTCTAATTGTTCGCTTCGCACGAACCTATTTTGAAAGGAATTCTTGACTTTCTCTGGCGGGCGGAATGGGAGTTTGGGGGGAATTCCGCCCGCCTGCACTCTTCGCAAAAAAACAAATTAAATAGGGCTTTTCAAAAAACAAGGAGATTTTTCGTAATCCCGCCAAGCGGGATGCGCCGCGTTAAGGACTGCCCTTGCCCCCGCCTGCCTCGCTTTGCGAAGCATCGCGGGCAGGCCACCCACCCGTGCGCAGGTGAATACTCCCTCGAATGCCAGTTATTCCATATTGGCATATACCACCATGGAATATACAATACATACAAAGGTAAGTCAACACTTATGAAAAAAGCTATTTATACGCAAACGCACAAATACCTTATTCAACAGCTAAAAAAGGCGCGTCTGCAAAGAGGGCTGGACCAAAATGAAGTGGCTCGGCTGCTTGGAGCAACGCAGTCATACGTTTCAAAAATTGAGTCCGGGCAACGACGCATTGACATTACGCAATTGCAAGATTTCATGAATATTTACCGGAAAAATATATCATACTTTGTGAAGTAGCTATCCCTGCAGCCAGTACCAAAAATGGTTTTGCAATTCTTGGCTGACCCGGTACGCATTTGCATGCGACAGGACGCCACGATAAGACTGTAGTGACTGCTCCAGTTTTATTCCATCAATTTCACCTAATTGGTATTCACCTACTTTTCTCTTTAATTTCCGAAACATTCGCTGTTTTGTTTTTGTCCTCACAAGTGTATGGTGAGGAAAAATAACGTAGCCAAGAAAATCAACACCTTGGCGGGTCTTATGGATCGTTGTTTTTTTCGGGTGTAATTCCAGAGCTAAGTGTTCCCGAAGAAATGTTTGAATCTGAGGAAGTAAATTCTCGAGGAAAACACGAGTTTCCCCAACAATCAGAAAGTCATCAGTATATCGTGCATATTTTTTGATCTTAAGAGTGTGCTTCATGAATTGATCAAATTCGTTCATATACACGTTCGCGAACAATTGTGACGTCAGGTTACCGATTGGCAATCCTTTGCCAACGGCACCGGTATCAGATGAGGACAAACTGCCAATCACCTCTTGCAAAAGCCAAACCGCATTTTCGTCTTGCAATTTCTTTTTCAATATGGTAAGGAGAATGCCATGGTCGATGCGGAAGAAGAATTTTTGAACGTCGCACTTTAATACAAACCCAGGTTTGGTGCCATTGTGGGTAACACCTCGGATCATGGTTTCAACCGCCTCTACCCCTTTATGGGTACCTTTCCCGATGCGGCAGGAAAAGGAGTGATTGATATACGTTGGCTCAAAGATCGAGTTGAGAATGCTGTACATGGCGTGGTGCAAAATCCGATCTCGCACAGTCGCCTTATGAATGTGCCGCTGTTTCGGGTCGTGGATATAAAACGAGGTGTAGGGGCCGTGCCGATAGTTCTTGGATCGAAGATCTCGATGAAGCTGGAATAAATTTGGTTCTAGATTTATCTCGAATGCTAAAACATCTGGTTTGTTCTGTTTATCACTGTGAAACGCTTCCCACGCGGCAAACAGATTTTCTACGGAGATAATACGCTCAAAAATATCATTAAACACTTTCATACTATGGATGCATTTGATGTGCCGATTTTGAAAAAAATTTATAGTTTATACAAGGAGTTGAACGGACTCCGCGTTCGCGTGCCGAAGCAGGATCGCCACACGCTCTGGGAACGATGCGAAAAGACAAACTTAGAAGTCTTAGAATTGATCATGCTTGCCGCACAGCGGCAGAAACCAGATAAGTATCGTGCGCTGGAGATGGCGAGCACGAAACTCAACGTGTTGCGCATGCTCATTCGGTTGACAAAGGATGTGAAGGCGATCGACACCAAGCGTTATCTTGCGCTCGAATTGCAAATCGATGAAATTGGATGCATGCTCGGAGGCTGGATGAAGTCGATTTCACCCCCCCCCCGAGTTTAGGCATTTTTATCCAACGTGTAGCGAAAGGGCACCCGATTGGATGCCCTTCGTCATTTTCGAGGAGTGACTTCGGGGAGAACGCGGACGCCGAGCCATAGTTGTCGTTAGCATTGCTCACCCAGTTCGTGTTGAACTTGAGCTTGCCGTCGTTGAAGTTGAAGTACGGCGCGTTCTCGAACTGGCCATCAGCATCCGGAAATTGCCTTCGCCCATCCATGGGCACTGCTCCCTTATCCTCCGGTGAGGACTTGAGGCTGTATTTTATTTGGCAGTAACCCCTCGACATAGCTCGGGGTACCTGCACCAGGCAAAGGCAAGCAGTAGCTCCTCAATGCAACGCACTTGTGCAAACCGTGATCTACACAACTCTGGTTGTATTCTTTGAAGAGAGAGTTCGGCGACGGCAATCCGTGAACTGCCGTACATGAGCCTAGTCTCCGCCCACATTCTATCAGAAAATGCAGACAAAAAGAAAACGGGCTACCCAGACCTAACTCTAATGAGTCAAAGTGTGGATAACCCGTAAAAACGAATGCGAGGATCAAGAATCAAAAGATTCAAGCCTTCAAGGTACGAAGTTCGACTACTGCGGGGAGAACGCGGACGCCGAGCCATAGTTGCCGAAAGCATCGCCCACCCAGTGCGCGTCGAACTTGAGCTTGCCGCCGCTGAAGACGAAGAACGGCGCGTCCTCGAACCGGCCATCAGCATCCGGGGAGTATTCGTCTCCAGCACAGTCGATATGTAGTTGCTCCCACACCTGTTCGCGCTCTGGATGGGTAAGCAGGATGCAGGCAACGGTGAAAACATCGAGACCAAATTCGTTAGCCAGGAAGACTTCACGGGCTCGACGAACGCTGCGTCCGCGGTGGCGTAACCCCAGTTGGGCCGGCAGTACAATGAAATCACCAGGCTGACCTTCAGCAAGCTTGGCGAGCATTGCGCTAGTCCGAACGGATTGACGGAGTTGCTTTGCACCAAGCTGACCTGAACGGTAGTTGTAGAATTTCCGACTCTTATCAAGTAGCGCCAGCACTTCCTCCAGTGCTTCGCCGTAGGTTGCGGCCACTTTCTGCCAGCGCGGGATAATGAAGAATCCTTCGGCACCCGCGGGGAGTTTCGTGGTCGTGCGGTACTCGTCAAAAAATTTGACGTGACCTGCGACATCAGTTCCGAGCGAGAGCTTGGGCAACGCTTGGCGAAGAATGTCCGTCTGCCTCTCCAGTGATTTCACTTCGTAGCCAGCGGGATAGGCGTAGGGAGATTTCACTTCCTCGTTCGCGAATTGATTAGACACCGAGAACTCGCGCGTCTTGGCGATGATAACCTCTGCAACAGCGGTACGAATTTCATCACCGTGACTAAGCACCATCTGCATGCCATCAGTGTCGAGCGGCACTTTGTCGAGCGCGAGCTTTGTGCCGTGCTCAGTCGCGTCCTCGAGCAATCGACGATACGACTTTTCCTGTCCGGATGTGATCGATGTTTTACTCATCGTCATCATCCTCCTTTCCATTTCATGTTTCACTGGAAGCCTGTCCAGTACAGTCTGGTCTCACCTAGTTTGAGACGAGCGTTCTGAAGATAATTTTGAAATAACCTTCAAAATGCTCGCCTCATTACAGTAGAAATGCAGTTGTTAAAGAACGAGTTATAGTAGCGTATTTCGGCGGAAATGTCAATAGTTTGGCCATATTCAACACGGCGAACCATCTGCCGTAAGACTAGTCTTAAAAAAATATGCTGGCAAAATATTGAAACAATAAAAAAACGGGTCACCCAATCTTGACGAAAGTCGAGATGTGGATAACCCGTAAAAACGAATGCGAGGATCAAGAATCAAAAGATTCAAGCCTTCAAGGTACGAAGTTCGACTACTGCGGGGAGAACGCGGACGCCGAGCCATAGCGGCCGTCAGCATCGCCCACCCAGTGCGCGTCGAACTCGAGCCGGCCGCCGCGGAAGTAGAAGTACGGCGCGCCCCCGAACCGGCCACCAGCACCCGGGGAGTATTCGTCTCCAGCACAGTCGATCCAGAGATCGTTGAGGTTCAGCAGGCGATCCTGATGCGTCAGCAGCATGATGCCGATCTCGAATGCGCCAAAACCGAATTCCTTGCCACCCATAATCGCACGAGCGCGACGGACTGAACGTCCACGGTGCCGGAGACCGAACTGAGCCGCTACCACGAGGACGTCATGCCCCTGCTGCTCTTTGCTGAGCTGCTCAAAGGCGAGACGCTTCCGGTCGGACTCGCGAAGGTATTCAGACCTGAGCTTGCCCTTACGGTAGTTCTCGAATTTGCCCTTGCGCTGCTTCTTGAGCGCGTCGAGCACCTTCTCAACCGCCTCACCATAGGTGGGAGCGATCAACTGCCAACGCGGGATGGCGAAGTAACCTTCGCTGCTCGTCGGACGCTCCTGCTGAGCGATCGCTTCGTTCGCACTTTCCAGGTTAGGGAAGGACTCACGGAGGATCTTCAGCTGGTCGGCGATGCTCTTCGGGTTACGGTACCCCGAGAGATAACCGTACTTCGAGGAGACCTCCTCGTTGGCAAATTCATTTGGGGTTCCGTATTTGGCGAGGATTGCCAGGATGTCTTCCTGTAATTCACCACCGTGTTCGAACACCCGCTGTCCCTGGTCCTCATCGAGTTTGGCTTTGTTAAGCGCCGCTTCGAAAAGCCCAGTTATTGCAATCCCCTTGGGATCGCGGGACGTGATCAATGTCGGTTTGTCTGACATCGTCATCATCCTTTCTTCTTGGATAAATTATGCCCGAGTTACGCCCTCGGGTGAGCGTGCTTGGCGTCATGTAGCCACAGCGCTTAGACCACGTTGTTTCAGCGATCTAGGCGCTATGGCTACGGCTTCCGCATGTTGTAAAAGAACAAACTATACTACCACGCTTGCGGGAAAAAGTCAAGCGTATTTGGTAATGTGCACAGACATATGGCGGTTTTCTAGGGTAGCAGTTATCCTAGATAACTATGTGTATAAATATGTCAAAAACAATTTAGGTGAATTCTAAACATATTGCCCCACCCTAGCCCATATATGCAATGACCTGAT
>CAZGDO010000025.1:0-17128 GCA_964524365.1 uncultured Gammaproteobacteria bacterium
CAATTACGCTTGATGGAAAAAATCTTGGCATCTTGCCTGATACTGTGAATTTTGCAAATAAATATTGGAACAATATCGTTGACGTTACCAATGTGATCGGTGTGAACAGCCGATGTTTTAATGCGACAGCCTTACCAAACACCGCAGGCGGTGACCCGTCAGTCGCGTGTATTCAGGCTTGGGGCGATACACAAATCAACACGATTGTGCCAGCGGGCGGTGTCGCGCTTGCCGCGCTTGGGAGTGGCGCAACCGGTGGAAACGTCACGGTTCGCAGGGGCGGCACGGATTTAAGTGATCCAAACAGTGATTTTGTAGATCAGAATTCCCCGCATATCCGACGACTGTATCCAACGCAAGGTGGCGTCGGTCAGTTCGTCACAGTTCAGGGAGAGAAATTCACCAACACACCACAAGCGGTGTATCTGCGAAAAGGGAATTATGAAGTGCAGGCGCAGACATGCGATCCGGCTGCCTGGACTGACAATCAAATTGTCATTGAGATTCCGGATGACGCGAATTTTTCTGTCGGCGATGAAATCCTCGTTCAAGTTGATGTTGATATCAGTGGAACGAACGACGGTCGCGACAGATCGAATTTGCAGAAATTTATTTTAACGACCGCTCCGCCAACACCGGGACTGTGCACGATTACTCCGACGTGTCACGTCAACGCGCCCAACACAGTGACGCTCACCGGGAAATATCTTTCAGGCACGCAATTTGGTTATTATCAGGCAACAAAAGATCATGCGCCGACAATTTACAACGCGTCATCGGTTTCAAATGTAACTGAAACTAG
Source organism: uncultured Gammaproteobacteria bacterium (assembly GCA_964524365.1). Lineage (GTDB taxonomy): Bacteria > Patescibacteriota > Patescibacteriia > PEXW01 > CAZGDO01 > CAZGDO01. Next base: position 803 of record CAZGDO010000025.1, read on the forward strand.
TGCGCAACTGACGTCCCCAGGGAATCTACCGAACGACACATTTTTGGTTTCGGTGGACGACACAAACGCCGTCAGTAATGCATTAACGTATCAGGTGCCGTGTACGCCTGGCGCAAAATTGCTGTATGAAAATTCGTGCAACATATCTGCGACCCCGCCGGTTATTCCAAGTCCGAATCCGTACCCTGACAGTCAAAATATTTGCGTGAATTTGAATCAAATTTCAATGCGTTTTTCAGAATTAATAATTCCTGGCGGTCCTGCTAACTTTCACCTTAATCAATGTACGAGCGGAAAGTCTGGCTGTACAATTCCGGTTGGCATTGGCGGAATAGTTGGTAACACGGCTGGGACGATTCGTGTAGATCTAATATTTTTTACCCCTGGAACATTCTTACCTGACACCTGGTATCAGGTAACGGCTAGTGGCAATATCACGAATTTGTCAGGGGCAAAACTAGGTGATGATGAGGTGTGGTATTTCAAGACAAAAAATGATGCGACTCCGTGTGAGGCAGACCAACTTGCTATATCCGCGCAAGACGCAGACAGCCTTGCGCCATGGTACATCGACGCAACCGCAACAACCGATTATCCGAATACAGTGTCGTATCAGGGTGATACGATGACAAATAATTGCCAAAGCGTTTCAACCACAGGCACCTTTGCTTGGAATTCAACTGACACCACGGTTGCTGAATGTAGTGGTGGAGTTTGTGGCAGCGCCAATCAGCAGCTTGTTGATGCGCTGCAAAAAGACGGAACGACCATTATGAGTGCGAACATCGGGACACTTTCCGCTACTCGCCAACTCCGCGTTCATCTAGATTACTGTCAGCAAAATAGCGACTGCACAACAACAATTGATATCTCTGGGACGCCAACGTCGTGTGCCTCGACGTGTAATCTTGCGCAAGAACGATGCGAACCACACACACTTTTGCTGAATCCTGCGAACGGTCCAGAGTCGACCATTACAACGCTTCGTGGGTGTTATTACGGGTCAAGCCAAGGAAAAGTCTTTTTTGATACGATCGAAGCGTCTTATATTTGCGGTCCGTCAACATGGAATACAAATGGTACCGAAATCAAAGTTGCAGTACCCGCAGGATTTTCTATCGGTGACATTCCACAGGTGACCGCTGAAACAGCAACGTTACTTACAAGCAATGGATTACCGTTTACAATTAATGGGTTGTGTAGCAATGGAGAACCACTTCCTGCAACGGGCGTGCCACCAGGGCTTTGTTCAGTCGCACCGCCATCAAATATTGAGGGGGGGACTGAAACCCTTCGTGGCGAAGGATTGCCCGATGGATCAGGCGCACAAGACGCGATTGAGTTTACAGGTGCGTCCGCGCTTCCTGCTGACACGGCGTGGACGTCATCGACTGAGGCAACAACAAAAGTTCCTGTGGGTGCCACATCAGGTGACGTGACTGTAAGCGCTACAAGCACGAGTGGTAATGTGTGTCCATCGAATCCAGTATCTTTTACGGTTACCTGTAATTCGAACAATCAATGTGGTACTGGTTGTTGTCAAAATCATGAGTGTGTGGCATCTGGTATATGTTCTTCTGGCGCAGTCGGTAGTGCATGTAAAATTGATAATGCATACTACGCAAGCGATCTTCTTTGTAACTCAGGTCAAACCGCGCCAGTAACTGCAGGTGGCAAAGAATATCGGTGTTTGTCTACAACAGGGTTTAGTCAGGATCCTACAAAACCTATTGCGCCATCAGGCACACAATGTATTTATTGCTGCGATCCAGACCAAGATGGTAATGTTGTAACAATTGATCCACAAACATTTGTTGATACGGCCACAGGAGCAGACCTTACTTGTGTGAAAGTACCAGTCGGCGCAGGGACGTGCGAAAGCGATACGACAGGTACTGGGCGCGGACTGTTCTGTGGATGTATTAATGATGCCCAGTGCGGTGCTGGTAGTGGTTGTTCATCTCAGAATGACCCGACCGGTCAGCGATGTTGTCGTGCGCGACCAATAAGCCCAACTATTATAACTATAAGTCCTATTCAATGCTTGAATGCGGGGATTGTTGTTGATTTCGGTGAGCCAATGGATAAAACATCTATTAATTCCACGACAGTTGTATTTCAGCAAACAACCCCAGCGCCAGTTCATCAGATTAGTGGCGCGTATTATATGAGTGGCTCGCAATTAACTTTTCAGCCATCTGAACGACTAACTGTGGGTGCTACAATTCAGGTATTGGTTACAACAAGTGTGAAAAATTATTATGGCATTTCACCAGCTGCGTCATTTTTAGGAACGGTAACCGTAGATGCGGCAGCTCAGGTTTGCAAAATCAGTGCGGTGAAATTCGATTGGAGCACAGCAACTCGTTTTAATTTGCCCCCGCCCGGACTCTTTACCTGTGCACAACCTGGTGGGTGCGCTGGAGATACCGATACGGCAGCTCCAAACACGAATGGCAATCAGAACGATTATTTTGCCACAGCAGTTGATAATGAAGGAAATCCGATTGGCGGTCCGATTTCATATCATTGGGAAGAAAAAGATCTTGCAGACGTCTTTGAACTTGACGCGCTCTGTCCAAACGACACCGCCGCACCATTTTCTTGTTTCTTCACATCACATCCGCGGAACGGTACTGGCGCAATTCAGGTAACCGCGGCAGATAGCGATCCGGCTGATGAATTTGACTACGGGTCCGCAACAAAATCTATTAACGTTACTACGTTCTTGTGTGAACAACCGTGGCCGGATCCGTATACGCACGATTTTCCGTATGAAGACGCAACGTATAACGCAAGTCAGAGTCCGGCTTATGATTTTCATTTTTCGCTTGCATATTGCCGATCAGAAGGTGATTTACCGGATTTGCATATCGGGACAATTCAGGGCGGGATTAACGCACCACTTGTCGACAGCTTTGGCACGTTAGTTCCGAATGTTGATGAGTTGCTACGACAGTATGCGTTCTTCGTAACAGATTCGTCTGGCAATCGAGTTGGATCGGATACGATTGGAGTTCGCGTGATGGAAAATGAACTGAATTTAGCTCCAGATCTTTGGTATAAGCGCGTGGTTGGTGAAGACCCACATGGGCAAACAACAACAGTTGATGGATTCCCGGCGCTTCGTGTTGGTCGAAGCACCTATGTTGCAATGACAAATATAAATGGTGGAGCAATGTATCCGAATATGTTTATTATGTCGTATTCAGACGGCGCGACATCTGATACTGTCGAAATTTATAATCAGTTGTTAAAAAATATTCGTTTTAATACGAACAGCGCCCAAGAAGATCTGGCAGCGATACGCAATGACGTAAAGCGGGTGCAGGATTTAAATCGTACAGGGCTTGCATTATCAGATTATCAGAAGTTGCACGGAGATTACCCGCCTCTTGCCGCTGGGAGCTATATTGATGGATTTACAATTACAACGTGGCCATCATGGCTACAAACATTAGCAACAACGTTACGAACGAGCCTGCCGGTGGATCCGCAGAATTATATCAATATGTGTACGTTAAGCTATGGCGTTGAGACATCCGTGCAATATACGAATCAGAATTTCTCAGGTCTTGGCGCCGATACGCAAGGCCGATTGTATTTCGTTACCTATAAGTATAGTCCCCCTCCGCCGCTGCCTTCGGGTGAACGAAAAAACTTGTATCGCTGCAATGCAGATCTCGCAAACTGTGAAATACTTTACCATTTTGAGGATAATGAACTCCCAATTGGCGTTGGCCTTGATAAAAGTACGGGTGATATTTTAGTTGCCTCTCAAGATGCAGGTCCTAACCAAGGTATTTCACGCTTTGATCCGAATAATGCGACTGTGCGCAAGGATTTTTATCCCATATCAAACGCTGCGCACGTTGCGACTGACTCAAGCGGTAATATGTATGTAACGCGCACCAATAGTGACAATGGTGTTTATAAATATGACTCGGTTGGAAACCTTCTTGCTCAAATAAGTTATTCGTACTGGTGTAGCTATCCGGGTGCTCCCTGTCCGAGCGATCTTGATTTTTCAGATGATCAGTTGTACGTCCTTGATCTCTATGTACCAGAATTGAGTGTGTATGATAGCGATTTGCAGTTGGTAGACACCATGTCACTGAATATGATGAATAATCCGCTTGGATTAGCTATCAGTGCTGATTCAATGTATATAAGTGATCATTGGGGTGGAATTTACGAAATAGAAAAGGATTTGTCTGGCGTCAGAAATGTTATTTCATACAGCTCACTTGCAAATCCATATGAATTGTTTGTGAACGACAAGGGCCTGTATGTTACGAATTATTCTAATCGCAGCATTGACTTGCTCGTGAAGAACCAGTCGGCAAATAGCACCTGCTGGGATGAACAAGCGCGCACATTTGCCGCATCGAGCGGGAGTCGTCTCTATTCATATTTCTATAACAGCAATGACCCGATATTGTACACAAATCTGGAATATTTGGGCCCAGGTACATGGCGTAATATTCCGCAAGATACTGATGCGTGTGCTCCATTCCCGAATGGCACATGTCCAACATTTAATTATCAGTGGGGAGCGGGTGCGTTTGAACCATGGAGCGTGTTGTATCAAACGACCGGTGTTCCAGATACCACAAAACCAACGATCAACAGTTTTACGGTTCCGAATCCTATAACAGAGACAACAACACTGACAGTAGACGCGACTGACGCCGGCTCAGGTATAGATCGCGCACTCTTTTACATAAACGGCAATTTGAAATATACATCTGACTCAAATTTGTCGTGGGTGTTTAATCCATCGAGCTATCTTGACGGCAACTACACCTTCTCTGTCCGCGTTTTTGATAAAGCTGGGAATTTTCAAGACAGCCCGAATCAAACTGTGAATATCGCAAAAACAGTTAACGACCAGCAACCGCCATCGCTTTCTAATTTTACGCCGCTAAACGCGTCGACGCTTCAGGGCAATGTAATCCTAACTGTTACCGCGAAAGATGATCAAGCAAACGATACCGGCATCGCCCGAGTTGAGTATTATATTGGCACGACTTTTATCGCAAGTTGTGTAACCGCCGATTTGTGCAACTCTGGCAACGTTTATAATGTGACATGGGACACGCGCACAAGCGAAGATGGGGATTATCCGCTGTATGCAGTCGGATTTGATAATGCTGGTAACACGGCATTCTTAAAACATGACGTAAGTCTCTATAATGGCGTTGATACGCAACTTCCGTCAGTCTTTATTACAAACCCTGCCGCGGGCGGGGTCTCGGGCGTGACACAGGTTGTTGCGCAGGCAGCCGATAACCAGGGTGTGCTCAACGTTTTACTGGAAATGTCTATTGATAACGGAGCGACATGGATGAATATGACGAGCACCGCGTCGTTCCCGAATCCTGACAGTAGCGCGCCGTATTCATGGGCGTGGAATACGAATTTCGATCCATCTGGTACCCAAATACCAAATGGCACGACAGTTACACTACGGGCCACGGCAACGGATATAAACGGGCTTACACGTTCGGTTACACGCGATGTCGTTGTTAATAATTTAGGCGCATCAATCCCGACCGCATGGTTTATTCAGCCTTTAGAGGGTGATATTTTTAGCCCCGGTTTATTCGAGGTTTTCGCGTCTGACCCAATTGGCGTTGACCATGTTGAGGTATATGCATTTACCGATGCAGATTTTGGTAATCTATCTGCTCGCCATTTTATTGGCACGGTTTCTGGCGGTAACCCACATCAAGTTAGCTGGGATACATCGCTTCCTGACGGCGTTTATGGAATGCGGGCAATCGCATATAATCTGAATAATCTCGCGTCTGACCCTAATGACCCAGGTGCTTCGATTGTAGTGACAATAGACAGAACTCCGCCTATTATTTCTGCCTTTACTCCACCGGATAACACAACTGTTTCAGGAACGGTCAACTTTTCGATTACCTCAAGTGATTTAAACGGGATCAAAGAAAGTGGTGTCTATGTCTGGCCCGTCTCGCCTGCGCCTCCCGCTCGAAATGTTGGTTCAGCTTGCATCCCAGGAGCTCCTGTTAGTCCATACGTCTGCAACATGCAGTGGGATACACTCTTAAACCCAGCTATTTCTGATGGTAGTGGATATTCGTTTATTGCGTATGCTATTGATATAGCTGGCAACGTAGGTACTTTACACCATTCGGAAATGACTATTGACAACAACTCCGGTTCGATTCCAGGTCCAGATACAACCCCGCCGAGCGACCCAAGTATTATATTCAATCTGCCATTAACAAATAATTGGGCAAAGGGGACTGAAACAATAACCGCTTCCTCGAGCGACGCAGAATCAGGTATTCAATATGTTGACATCCTTATTGATAGCGTCGTGCAGGATAATAATGCAGATGGTCATACCTGTACAAGCTCGCCATGCGATTGGGTGTGGGATACAACAACCGAAGCTATTGGTCCGCACACGGTTTCAGCCGGAGCGGTCGATAATGCTGGAAATGTCTCAAATACAGTAACCCTACCTATTGGTGTTGATAACGTCGCCCCATTAATCATAATGCAATCACCAGGAAATAATGTGTATGTAGCTGGCACTATTACTGTGTCAGCGTCAGTAACTGATGGAATAACCCCACCAGCAAGTGGCGTCGCAAGCGGTGAATTTTATTTGGACGATCCAAATAATGCGGCAAATCTGATTGGCCAGGACTTGGCAGCTCCTTTTAGCAGTATTTCGTGGAACACCACAACAGTCCTTGACGGTGATTATCAGTTATACGGTGTTGTGTTTGATGCTGCTGGCAATCGTACCGTTAGTCCGGCATGGCCCTTTCATGTCTATAACGCGAATCCAAGCGCTATTTGTGGCACGGTATTGTGTGGCGGATCTGCGACGAGTTGTTGTAGTAATAATGCGTGCTATAATCCTGCTGTATCACAATGCTGCAACGGATCTGTTATACCATTGGGGAACATCTGTAATAGTTAGTGCTGCCCCCTAATAATTCATAGATAAAAATAACATGAATCGAGGAAGAATAAAAATTTCGTATATTATAGAATTGTTTGCGCTTGCAATTGTTGTCGCGGTGATATTGTTTGTTATTCGATCCCGTGCGGTAACGAACAGCAATACTGTTATTTCTCAAGATCAGCAGACAAATGAATCAATTGATGAACAAGCGAATCAAGCCATTGTTTTGCCCGATAATGACCAGGATGGTTTAACAAATGATGAAGAATCAGCACTTGGGACAAATCCTGACCTAGCAGACAGTGACAACGATGGTCTCATAGATTATGATGAAGTAAAGGTATATAAGAGTGATCCCTTGAAACCAGATACTGACGGTGATGGGAATCTTGATGGCGCAGAGGTTCAACATGGGTACAGTCCAGTAGACGATTCAAAACTATTGGATCTCGATCGAGAAACGCAAAAATTTAATCAATAGCCAACGTATGTTCAATACCGCGAAGAAAGAATCGCAAAAGCTGGATGTCACCGAGCCAGAGGCTGACCCCATGAATCGAAAACCGGCAAAAGAGGTGAAATTTACGGTCCACACCATGCCAAAGAAATTTCATGCGACCCATAGTGGTGTTTCTCAAGGGGGGTTTGATAAGCCAGAAAAAAAAGAATCAATGATCAGTAAAACAGTGCTATTTTCTGTTATTGGCATTGTAGTCGTAGGCTTAGGAGTCGTTGGATTTTTGCTGTTTAAGAAAAACGCTGGGACAGCAGATACTGTTGCAAACGGAAACGCAAATACAAATACAATTGTAAACAATGACGTCACGATAAATTTCAATAGAAACGGAAACTCTAATTCAAATACGAATGAAGATGCAAATACGAACGCATCAACAAACACAAATACCAATACGTCAAGCAATACAAATACAAACACCAATTCCAGTGGAAAAGAAATCTTTTCACTAGCTCAAAGCTCTCAAGATTTGGATAACGACAAGCTGACTGACGTTGAAGAAGGTGACTACGGTACAGAAAAAATCGAAGCAGATACCGATGGCGACGGCTATTCGGACGGTGTTGAGGTCGGTTTCGGATTCAGCCCGCTCGACCAAGGCAAGCTTGATGCTTCGCCGAAAATAGGCGTATACACGAATCCGACATATGGTTTTTCATCCTTGTATCCAAATGATTGGGTTGTTGACAAGCGCGGTACAGACGGCAAAGGAGTGCTTTTTATATCACCAGAGGGCGATGAATACATCGAAGTATCAATTCAAGATAATCTCGGCCGGAAGACTCCTCAAGAATGGTATCTTGAACTTGCGCCTGCGGGCACGACAAATGCAAGTTTACGGACAGTTCAGAATTGGTTAAAGAATGCGACTGGAGTGATTAGCGCTGATGGGTATAGCACCTTCTTCGGATCTGGTAATTATATTTATGTTGTCTATTACGAGACAGGATCGCATACGACATTAGATTATAAAACCACGTACGATGTTTTTGTTAAGAGTGTAAGTTTTACGACACCAACACCGGCCGTGAATACAAACACAAATAGCAATTTAAATTCCAATACAAACACAAATAGCAATTTAAATTCCAATACAAACACAAATAGCAATTTAAATTCCAATACAAACACAAATAGCAACACGAACGATCTGTTTAATGTGAATTTGAGCACCAACACGAACGTCAATTCAAATTCAAACACCAACACAAACTAATCACGCGATGCTGTGATCCGTGTCGCATTTTTATTTGAAACCGTACCTCACAATCGTTCGCTCGAGTTAAGTGTTCGCCGTATCTTGCAGAAAGCAGCTACGCATATTCAACTCAAGGCGGCGGACATAACGGTGACGGTCACAACTGATGCGCATATCAAAAGATTAAATAGTATCTACAGGGGGAAGCGCATACCTACTGACGTCTTGTCATTTGCGATGCGTGAAAGCGTTGGATTTCCACAAACACCCCGTACGCGTGAGTATCTAGGTGATATCATACTGAATGCTGATGAAGTACGTCGGCGATCGAAAAAGCTGCACGTGCCACATCAGACTATTTTTAAATTTCTTGCAGTACATGGATTTTTGCATCTTGCAGGGTTTGACCATCAACGTATTTCAGACGAACAACGCATGAGGGGTCTTGAACAGCTTATTTGCAACGGAAAAGTATTTTACGATTCAAAATGACGATAATCAATTTTCGGAGTTTCAAAAATAGCATTGTGTACGCAAGTCGTGGCTTGCGGTACGTGTATCATCATGAGCAGAATTTTCGTCTCCAACTGTTTTTGGGCGCCATTGTTTTGCTGTGTGCTTATTTTTTTAATATTTCCGAACGTGATTTTCTTTTAATTCTGATGCTTATCGCGGCTGTCCTTATTTTAGAGCTGATCAATACGGTCCTTGAATATTTTTTAAACGTTATCGAGCCAAAAATCCACATCCAGGCCAAAATTATTAAGGATATTATGGCAGGAGCAGTCCTCTTAATGAGTGCCGCCGCCGCTATTTTAGGACTTATGATTTTCTGGCCGTACGTCCTCTAGGATTCGTTGCAAATTGAGCCTTTTTATACTATACTTCAAGCAAGTTACATCCCTATGGCAAAAGACAATATTATCACAGGTCTGGATATTGGATCGACCAGCATCCGCGTAGCTGTTGGCAGTCTCGGAGACGACCAGCAGGGTCTACAAATCATCGGTATTGCTGAACATCCCGCAGAAGGCATCTCTAAAGGTGTCGTGACTTCTATCGAGGACGCAGTTTCAAGCGTTTCTTCGGCTCTTGTGGCTGCTGAACGGATGACTGGCGTCCCAATCGAGCATGCATACGTTGGCATGAATGGTGGCACACTAACAAGCCAGGAAGGCCACGGTGTCGTTGCTGTCGCAAAAGCAAATGGTGAGATACACGAAGAGGACGTAGAACGCGTTATTGACGCGGCGCAAGCTGTTTCAGCCCCCCCAAACAATGAAATATTGCACGTGATTCCACGATCATTTACTGTCGATAATCAGGCGGGGATCAAAGACCCTATCGGCATGTCAGGGATACGGCTTGAGGTTGACGCACAGATTATTTTGGCGCTTTCAAGCCAAGTAAAGAATATTCAGAAAGTTATTTACCGAACAGGTATTGATATTGATGATATCGTATTGGGGATTTTAGCTTCAAGTGAAGCAATTTTAAGCAAACGAGAAAAAGAGCTCGGCGTTTGTTTGGTGAACATTGGATCCAACACGACCAGTCTGATGGTGTTCGAAGAGGGGGACGTTCTGCATACTGCAATTCTGCCGGTTGGCGCAGGGCACATAACAAATGACATCGCTATCGGATTACGTACTAGTATTGATATAGCAGAAAAGATAAAACTCGAGCATGGGACTGCTGTCCCCAAAGATATTAATAAGCATGATGAGATAGATCTTTCAGATTACAGCCCGAACGAATCAGGCATGGTATCAAAGAAACATGTTTCTGAAATTATCGAAGCCCGATTAGAAGAAATCTATAAAATGATCGATAAAGAACTACAGACATGTGATCGCGCAGGGCTTTTACCTGCTGGTATTGTCTTTACCGGCGGTGGCGCAAAACTTCCAGGCGTTATTGAGTTAGCAAAACAAGTTTTAAAACTGCCAGCATCTGTCGGGGTCCCACGTGAGAAGCTTGTTACGGCAATAGATCGTGCTCGTGATCCGATTTTTGCTACAGCCCTTGGACTCGTTTCATGGGGCGCCGTCCTCGCACAAGAGGATTCGGCTGGAGAGTCCAGATTAAAATCAGTAGGTCATGCAGGTGAAAAAGTAAAAAATTGGTTTAAGTCATTACTCCCCTAAATTTATGCCAAAACGACAGGACATTCTTGAAATAAAACCAGACATCGAAACATTCGCAAAAATAAAGGTGATTGGCACTGGCGGATCTGGCGGTACTGCAATTGATCGTATGATTGAGCAGCAAATTCGGGGTGTCGAATTTATTGCAGTCAACACAGATGCGCAGGCGCTGCATCATTCGAAAGCGCAGGTTAAAATCCACATTGGCAAAACAACAACTCGGGGACTTGGGGCTGGTATGGATCCAGAAATCGGCCGTAAAGCAGCAGAAGAAGATCAAGAAGAAATACATGAGCTTCTAAAGGGTTCTGATATGGTCTTTGTTACGTGCGGACTTGGTGGTGGGACGGGGACTGGTGCTGCGCCCGTCATAGCGCAAATCGCACGAGATGTTGGCGCGCTCACCGTTGCAGTCGTTACTAAGCCATTCACATTCGAAGGCGCGCAACGCAGACAGATTTCAGAGCAGGGGTTGTCAGAGCTTCAAGATAACGTTGATACATTGATTACTATCCCAAATGATCGTATTTTGCAGATTATTGATAAAAAAACCTCACTTATTGAAGCATTCAAGACCGTTGATGAAGTGTTGCGTCAAGGCGTTCAGGGAATTTCCAATTTAATTACTATCCCCGGTCTTATTAATGTTGATTTTGCTGACGTGAAGGCAATTATGGCTAACGCAGGATCGGCGCTTATGGGGATAGGTAGCGCGACCGGTGAGAATCGCGCTGTTGAGGCTGCGAAAAAAGCAATTGACTCTCCGCTACTCGAGTTATCTATTGATGGCGCGCGGGGTATTCTTTTTACCATTACAGGTGGCAATTCACTTTCCATGTACGAGGTAAATGAGGCGGCTCGTGTTATTACCTCATCTGCTGATCAGAACGCAAAAGTTATCTTTGGCGCAAACATTGATCCCGACATTAAAGATGAGGTCCATATAACAGTTATTGCCACAGGCTTTACTGGCTCTGGCGAGAAACGAAAGTCAACAAAGAAGATTATTCCAGATTTTCAGGGTCGATCCGGCATCTTTGAGCGCGAGGTCCGCCGTGAACAAGAACGAACCATGCCGACTGAAAAACCAAAACAGGAAACCTCACGGCCAGTCTATACGCCTCCGGTACGACCAGAACCCCAAGCACCAAAATCAGATGAACCAAAAGCTCCAGAAGAAGATTTAGAGATCCCTGCGTTCATCAGAAAAAAAATGATGTAAACAAGCTTACCTTCGGGTAGGCGAGAGTGGTAGAAGTTGTGGATAAAACGCCTTTTACGACGCCAGAAAAATAAAAAAAGTTGTTCTCAAAACCACTGGTTACCTAATCTTAGGCTTAATTAGGGTCTCAATTGACCCAATCAATATTTTGTAGTATACTACTAGGTAGAGACACAACATATTGTACCTAAAATAAAAATACACATCACCTCTAATTTTTCGGGCTAGTTGATTCTCGTGCTTTTCAGGTGCGCTGGCCAACTCTTCTGTCCATGGATGAATTATCATCCTTGTGGTGTGTCGCGACCTCAAAATTACCTATATTTAACCTCAAAATTCATGCGCTGTCTCGCGTGCCACTATCCAGATACAAAGGTAACTGACTCACGGCTTGCAGGTGATGGACTTGCGGTCAGGCGCAGACGCATGTGCCAAAAATGCGGGTTCCGATTTTCGACGTATGAAGAGCATGAAATATTGAATCTAACGATAGTGAAGCGGAACGGCAATAAAGTGCCATATGCCCGAGAAAAGCTAGAATCCGGCATTAAAAAATCATTCCAGAAGAGGCCAATTACAGACGAGAACTTTCGGATGCTTATCTCACACATAGAACGGGATATCGAAATACTAGGGACACCCGAAGTGACGAGCTCTGATGTGGGCGAAATCGTGATGGAACACTTGAAGAGCATTGATGATGTTGCCTATATCAGATTTGCGTCAGTGTACCGATCTTTTACCGACGCTGAAAGCTTCAGACAAGAGCTTAAGACGCTTACTCCATTATCACATGTTTCACGCACGCGGGCAGGTAAGGCTCGAAAAAATATGCCACGAAGGAAGAATCCAAAGTACCGAACAAAAAAATAACATTTTATCAACCCCATAACCCATACCCGTATGACCACCCCCCTCCCACACCGCGCATCGCCAGATGTTATCACAAAAGAGCAAGACAAAACGCTCGGAGATTCAACGAAATCAAGGGAGGATCAGATATTGGCGTATGGTATCCATGAGGGTGATCGATTGCCGGTGCCGAAAGGCGACGGTCAAGGTTTGCGTATTGCAAGAAGGTATACAACCGCAGGGGTAAATCCGTTGGACGAAATTGAATACGACCTTCGGACGTCATCAGTCAAAAACACTGATGGGTCAGTCAAATATGAAATTGAAAATGTAGAAGTACCAAAAGATTGGTCGCAGGTTGCAACCGACATTATTGCGCAGAAATATTTCCGTAAAGCCGGTGTTCCAGAATTGAATGATGATGGTTCTGTTAAGCGGGATGAAAAGGGCAATCCCGTACTGGGTCGTGAGAAATCTGCTCGCCAGGTTGTAACACGCATGGCCCGTTGTTGGCGTGAATGGGGCGAAACGCATCATTATTTTGCAAGCGCTGCCGATGCGGAAAGCTATGAAGATGAAATAATCTACATGTTGATTCATCAGATGGCGGCCCCGAATTCACCGCAGTGGTTCAATACTGGTCTTGCCACCGTCTATGGCATCAAAGGCCACGCACAAGGGCATTCCTATATTGATCCTGATACAGGTGTTTTTGCGTTGTCAGAAGACGCATATACCCGGCCACAGCCACACGCGTGCTTTATTCAATATGTGAAAGACGATCTTGTAAACCCCGGTGGCATTTTTGATCTTGTAACCCGCGAAGCGCGTATCTTCAAATATGGATCAGGTACAGGCTCTAATTTTTCAAATTTACGGGGTAAGGGCGAAAAACTCTCAGGAGGCGGGCAGTCATCAGGTCTTATTTCCTTTTTGAAAATTTTTGACGCGGCAGCAGGAGCAATCAAATCAGGTGGCACTACGCGACGCGCAGCAAAGATGGTTATCGTTAATATAGACCACCCAGAAATTGAGGACTTCATCAGTTGGAAAGTACGTGAAGAGCGGAAAGTTGCGTCGATGGTGGCAGGGAGTCGCATGGCTGCGCGCTACTTGAACGAACTCATGATTACCGCGAAAGAACAGCAGAGCACGGACTACCATGAAAATGCAGAAGTAAAGAAAGCCGTACGCGATGCGCTTGCCCATGGTACGCCTTTGAATTATATCGAACGGGTGTTATCGCTTGTCGAGCAGGGTGAAACTTCAATTCATTTTGACGTCTATAACACCGAGTTTGAAGGCGATGCGTATCAAACCGTGTCGGGTCAGAATTCAAACAATACAGTCCGAGTGACTGATGTATTTATGAAGGCCGCACAAGAAGATGAGCCGTGGGATCTCATGAACCGCACAGACGGAAAAACCGCAAAAACAGTCCGCGCAAAGAAATTATGGGAAGACATTGCGTATTCTTCATGGGCATCAGCTGATCCGGGGATTCAATTTGATACGACGGTCAACGACTGGCACACATGTCCGGCCGATGGCCGCATTAACGGCTCAAATCCATGTTCTGAATATATGTTTTTGGACGACACAGCTTGCAACCTCGCGTCACTAAACCTAGTCAAATATTTACGCGAAGATGGGTCGGTCGATATCGAATCATTGCGTCACGCAATCCGTCTCTGGACTATCACACTCGAAGTGTCTGTGTTGATGGCACAGTTCCCAAGTCCTGAAATTGCAAAACGAAGCTACCTCTACCGCACGCTGGGGCTTGGGTTTGCAAACCTCGGCACACTCCTCATGATGAACGGCATTCCATACGATTCCAAGAAAGCGCTTGCCTGGGCAGGATCATTGTCTGCTATTATGACCGGCGACAGTTATGCGACATCTGCTGAAATGGCGCGCGCTAAAGGGACATTTGTACGCTATGACGCGAACCGTGAGCACATGCTCCGTGTTATGCGTAATCACCGACGGGCGGCATATCATGCGTCGGCGTCGGAGTACGAACAACTGTCCGTTGTTCCTATTGGCATTGATGAAACACAGGTACCACGCCCACTTGTTGAAGCAGCGCGCAATGCGTGGGATCAGGCAGTCGCGCAAGGTGAACGATATGGCTACCGCAATGCGCAGGTGAGTGTCATCGCGCCAACCGGGACAATTGGACTTGTCATGGACTGCGATACCACAGGTATTGAGCCTGACTTCGCCATGGTGAAATTCAAGAAGCTTGCTGGCGGTGGCTATTTTAAAATTGTAAACCAATCCGTCGCGCCTGCATTGTTCAAACTCGGCTATACAAAAGATCAGATTAAAGAAATTGAATATTATATGAAAGGACGCGGGACGCTTATCGGCTGCCCGCATGTGAATCCGGATTCGTTGAAAGTGAAAGGCTTTAACCAAGAAGATCTCAATAAAGTAGAGGCGATGTTGCCGACGGCATTCGATATTTCGTTTGCGTTTTCGCCGTTTAACTTGGGCGAAAGTACTCTCAAACGGCTTGGCTTTACCGAAGAACAGATTGCACGTCCGAACCTGAACGTTTTGAAAGAGCTCGGATTTCCAAAAGAAGAAATCGCTGAAGCCAATGAATACGTCTGCGGTACCATGACAATTGAAGGCGCACCACACACGAAAGAAGAACATTATGCGATTTTTGACTGCGCGAACAAATGTGGCGTGAAAGGCAAGCGATATATTGCGCCGCTCGGCCACGTCAATATGATGGCTGCGGTCCAGCCGTTTGTGTCAGGTGCGATTTCAAAAACAATCAATATGCCGCATGACGCGTCGATAAAAGAAATAGAAGATATCCATTATACATCCTGGAAGTCCATGTTAAAGGCAATTGCTCTTTATCGCGATGGGAGCAAGCTCTCGCAGCCGTTGAATTCCAAATCAGACGAAGATGAACTTGCCATGCTTTCGGACGCAGACGAACAAAGTGTTAGCCAGCAAAAACTGAACGATTTATATGCGTCTGGTCCGATTCGCGAAGGCCTGCCAAAAAAACGATCTGGATTCACGCAAGAAGGCAGAGTTGGCGGACATAAAGTGTACATCCGAACTGGTGAATACCAAGACGGGCGCTTAGGAGAAGTATTTATAGATATGTATAAAGAAGGCGCGGCATATCGGTCGCTCTTGAATACCTTTGCGGTTGCGATTTCTAAGGGATTACAATATGGCATTCCGTTGGACGAATTTGTCGACTCATTTACCTTTACCCGATTTGAACCCGCCGGCATGGTCGAAGGTCACGACAATATTAAAATGGCTACGTCAATTCTGGATTACGTCTTCCGCGTACTTGGATTTGAATATCTTGGCCGCGAAGATTTAGTCCACGTAAAACCGTCAAAACAGGGGAAAGAAGAAAATCAGCAGATGACGCTTGTGAATGTTCCTGAAAAGACC
>CAZGDO010000026.1:0-16920 GCA_964524365.1 uncultured Gammaproteobacteria bacterium
ACACTACAATTTAAAGAAGAGGCTGATCCCGTACCACTCACTGACGAGGAAAAGCAGGAAGCAGAAGCAGAGAACGCGGCGGTGAAACAAAAAGCACAAGACATTCTAAATCAGGCACTCGCGGGATTTGATTTTGCGGAGTTAGCAAATACGTATTCTGAAGACCCCTCAAATGTTATTGATCCAACAACCGACGAAATGGCCGGCGGAGATTTGGGTTTTGCTCGACAAGGAAGTTACGCTCAAGAATTTGACGATGTTTTGTTTACAAAAATGGGCGATGGTGAAATATACCCGGAGTTAGTTGAAACTCAATTTGGTTATCACGTTATAAAACGAACTGCTTCACAAACAATTGATGAAAATGGCGAACACGTGCAACAGGTACGCGCGAGTCATGTTTTATTTCGAACCCGATCAACGACAGGATCAATCCAAGATCCATATACCACAACTGGGTTAACTGGAAAAAATTTACGACGCGCAAATGTACAATTTGCACAGACAACAAATGAGCCAGAAGTTGGATTACAATTTGACAGTGAGGGTGCAAAACTTTTTGGAGAGATTACCAAAAGAAATTTAGGCAAAACTGTTGCTATTTATTTAGATGGAGTCCCAATTTCTACTCCTGTGGTGAATACAGAAATAACAAATGGTCAAGCGGTTATATCTGGAAACTTTACGCTCGATGAGGCAAAAGATTTAGTAAAAAGACTTAATTCAGGCGCGCTTCCCGTTCCCATAACCTTAATTCAACAGCAAACGGTTCAAGCGTCTCTTGGTGAGCAATCTATTTATAAAAGTTTTTTTGCTGGTTTACTTGGTTTTGCTTTAGTAGCTTTATTTATGATTGCTTATTATAGATTACCTGGACTATTAGCAGTTTTGGCTTTGACGATATACACAGTAATTGTTCTAGCGATATTTAAATTGTGGCCTGTAACCATGACACTTGCTGGGGTCGCGGGTTTTATTTTATCTATTGGCATCGCCGTGGATGCAAATATCCTAATTTTTGAACGAACAAAAGAAGAGTTACGTTCTGGCGCCCCATTACTTCGTGCTATTGAAACTGGATTTGAACGAGCATGGGCATCCATTAGGGACTCAAACTTTTCTAGTATTATCACATCGCTCATTTTGATCTGGTTTGGTACCAGTTTTATAAAGGGATTTGCGGTAACTTTAACTATTGGAATTTTGATAAGTATGTTTTCTGCGATTACAATTACGCGAACACTACTTCGCTTGACGATTGGAAAGAATGGCAAAAGATCCCTTTGGTTATTTGGAGTGAAAGAAGAACAAACAAAAGAAACCGACTAATATGTATCAAATAATTCACAAACGAAAAATATTTTATTTCCTATCTGTCGCTTTGCTCACCGTAGGGCTTGCATTCCTTGTTATATTCGGTTTGAGGTTTGGCATTGATTTTACTGGTGGATCAACGATGGAATTTGAGGTATCAGCAGACACCACCCAAACACAAGTTGAATCAGAGCTTACTAGTCTTGGTTATTCAAACCCAGAGATAAGGGTTTTAGGGAACAACACGTATCGCATTACTGTGCGAGAGTTATCTCAAGACCAGCACGTGGCAATTATCGCCGCATTTCAAACCATTGATCCAGTATCGCAAGAATTAAGTTATTCTTCAATTGGACCCACGATTGGTAGCGAGCTAAAATCAAAATCATTATTTGCGACTATCCTGGTTTTTTCTTTTATAGTTTTGTATATCTCTTGGACTTTCAGAAAAGCTTCTTGGGGGCCGGTTAGGCCTTGGGTCTGGGGAGTTGCCGCATTGCTCGCACTTTTTCATGATTTACTTATAGTGCTTGGGGTGTTTGCCATTTTGGGAAAATTCTTTCAGGTCAACATTGACACTTTATTTATTACCGCGCTTTTAACCGTGCTAGGATTTTCTGTTCACGACACAATCGTCGTGTTTGACAGAATTCGTGAACGAATAAAAATTCATGGGGGAAAGGAATCTTTTGAAGACACCGTAAATGTCAGTGTAGTAGAAACGTTAATTCGCTCCCTCGCTACTTCATTAACAACCGTCTTGGTTCTAGTAGCTTTGTTGTTGTTTGGCGGAGAGTCAATTCGCTATTTTGTTCTCGCACTTATAGTCGGGATGATCTCAGGGACGTATTCATCAATTTATATAGCTAGCCCGTTATTGGTTAGTTGGTATACATACAAAACAAAAAAGTTCTAGCGCACGCCCTAAACGTTGTTATTTGACTTGACAACTGTTTTTAGTTATGCTATATTATAGATTGTAAGCCATTTATATGGACGAAAATAATTCAATTCTTGATAAAATACTTGAAAGCAAGGAAATTGAGGAGATAGAGCAATTTAGACCTCAAGAGATAGTAGAAACATTGCTAAAATATCTCACAAGCCGAGAGAAAGACGTCATTCGACGCCGTTTTGGGCTATCTGGAAACAAAAAAGAAACGCTCGAAAAAATAGGGGATTCATATAAAGTAACAAGGGAGCGTATACGTCAGGTAGAAAATATTGCCATCAAGAAGCTGAAAAAATTAAAACAATTTAATGAAATAGTCGGGCCATTTGTTCAAACGTTGACATCTGTTTTAAAAAAACATGGCGGTATTATGAATGAAGAAATATTATTAGAAGAGCTTTTAAAGCTTACAGGGGATACTAATGAAAGCAGGCAGTGTGTTCTTTTTCTTACGGAACGCATTTTTAAAAAAGAGTTTATTTACCAAAAAGAAAGTTCGAGTTACCACGCATCATGGAGGTTGCCACAGACAAATATGTCAATTATTGAGGCGACGATTGAAGAAATTGAACGATATTTCGTAGAAAGAAAAAAACCAGGGAAAGTAGGTGTAGTTATAGAGGAATTTTGTTTACGCCCTTTTTTTAATCAGCATTCATATCAACTATCCGAAGAAAGTATTGTTTCGTATATTGATGTTTCAAAAAAAATCGCAAAGAATCCTTTTGACGAATATGGGCTTCAAAAATGGGGGAATGTTGCGCCAAAGCGCATGAACGACAAGATATTTCTCGTTTTGAAGAAACATGGCAAGCCGTTGCATTTTAATAAAATAACTGAAATGATTAACCAACTCAAATTTGATGAACGCCCAGCCTATCCGCCAACAGTTCACAATGAGTTAATATTAAATTCCGAGTATATATTAGTCGGCCGAGGGATTTACGCGCTTCGTGAATGGGGATATAAACCAGGTGTTGTCGCAGACGTTATTTCTGATATTTTAAAATCGAATGATCATCCGCTTACACGAGATGAGATTGTTAGGCAGGTGCTTAAGGAACGCGTGGTTAAAAAAAATACCATCTTTTTAGCGTTAACAGACAAGCATAAATTTCAAAAAAAATCTGACGGGACTTATACCACCGTTGAACCGACAAAAGAAATATAAACAATGCTAGATTTTTCCTTTATCGTAGAAGTAAATAATCCATTTACTGCCATGGTGATATTGTTTCAAGCTGGCGGTTGGGTTGCATTTGCTATGCTTGGGTTGTGGATGGTAAAGCAATCGTGGCTCAATTGGCGACAGTCTATTTGGGAAAAATCAATTCAGTATGTACTACTTGCGGTTGACATTCCAAAAGAAAATGAGCAAACACCAAAAGCGTTGGAATATTTCTTTGACCATCTGACTGGGTTTGATAAAAATCCAAATTTGCAAGAAAAATATATTGAGGGTTTTATGCCAACCCGTGTGACTTTAGAGTTAGTGAGTATTGGGGGGTATGTACAATTCTTAATTCACACCCCAGTAAAATTTAGAGATCTTGTTGAGGCGGCGCTATACGCAGAATACCCGGACGCAGAGTTAACTGAAGTTGAGGATTATATTAACGGTGTACCAAAACCCGACGACTTTGCAACGTCGCATCCAGCGAAAGGTTGGAAATTCTGGGGTTCAGAAATTGCATTTTATCGGCCAAATCCATATCCGATACGAACTTATGTGGAATTTGAACATATGCTCACCAGGGAATTAAAAGATCCTATGGCCAGTATTTTAGAAATGCTAGGGCGCATGGGGCCAGATGAGCAAGTTTGGATTCAGTGGGTAATGCAGACAGCTCCACGTGATTGGCAAGAAGAGTCAAAACAGTTAGTAAAAAAACTTATAGGTGAAAATACCAATAAAAAATCAGGAGCGTTCTTTTTAGATATTCCACAGCAAGTTTTACAGGGATCAGTCGAATCAATCACCGCATCAGTCATCGACCCAATGGATTTCACAACTCATGATTCAGTTGATAGCAACACACAAAAAAATAGGCTTATGCAAATGACCCCCGGAGAAATAGGTATCGTGCAGGCAATAGAACGCAAAGCCGCAAAAGCTGCTTTTAAAGTTAGAGGGCGTATGTGTTATTTTGCTAAAGAACATGCTTTTTCAAAAGCACGGGGAGTATCTGGTGTCTATGGCGCCTTAAAGCAGTTTAACACCAATCATATGAACGGGTTTGCGCCTCCGCCGAAATCAAAGACTGAAGCCTGGTATGTATTAGCAAATTACCGGACGCGCCAACGAATGCGCATGTTGCTTGCGGGATACCGATCACGTTCGAATTGGGCGGGACACAAATCGATGATTTTGAATACTGAAGAACTTGCGAGCATCTGGCATTTCCCGGATCTTTCTGTGAAAGCGCAGCTCGTACAAAAGACAATGAGTAAAAAGAGTAGCCCACCAACCTCTACACCGTTTGAAGGATCTTTCCAAACAGTCCAACCCATAGATGCATCGCAGGAAAAAACAGCTGGTAGGAAATCTTCAGCACCAGAAAATTTACCCCTAACCTGATATGCAGAAAGAGGATATAACAACATTCGCGCAAACAAATTACCGGAATATGAACCGGACCTTTGGCATTCGAAGCGATGACCGTCGCAGACATATGTATGTTATTGGTAAAACTGGTATGGGGAAATCAACGATGATGGAAAACATGATTGTTCAGGATATACGAAAAGGATTTGGTGTCGCAGTTGTAGACCCTCATGGTGATTTAGTCGAAAATATACTTAATTTTATCCCAAATTATCGCATTAACGATATTATTTATCTAAACCCGGCCGATATTGATTACCCAATTGGTTTTAATGTGCTTGAATCAACTAGTATCACGCAGCGTCATCTTGTCGCATCAGGCTTGATGGGGGTTTTTACGAAAATTTGGGAAGGGGTTTGGTCAGCTCGAATGGAATACATTCTTAACAACACTATTTTAGCGCTCTTAGAGTATCCAGGATCAACAATGCTTGGTATACAGCGTATGCTTGTCGATAAGGTGTATCGCAATAAAGTAATTGATGCTGTGACCGATCCGGTTGTAAAAGCGTTCTGGAAAGATGAATATGCAAATTACAATGATCGTTTCAGAAATGAAGCCATTGCTCCAATTCAAAACAAAGTTGGTCAATTTTTATCAAGTGCTGTTATAAGAAACATTGTCGGCCAGCCAAAATCTAAGATAGACATTCGCAAAGCAATGGATGAAAAAAAGATAATCCTATTAAATCTTTCTAAAGGGCGTATTGGTGAAGATAATAGCCGATTACTAGGTGCAATGATGATCACCCGTATGCAGCTCGCAGCCATGAGTCGTGTTGATATTGCGGAACATGAACGGCAAGATTTTTATCTTTATGTTGATGAATTTCAAAATTTTGCTACTCAAAGTTTTGCAAATATCCTTTCTGAAGCTCGTAAATATCATTTGAACCTTATTCTTGCGCACCAGTACATTGAACAGTTGGATGAATTAGTTCGCGCTGCAATTTTTGGTAACATAGGAACCCTTGTCTGTTTTAGGGTTGGTGCTGCTGATGCCGAGTTTTTGGCAAAAGAATTTTTTCCAACTTTTTCAGAAACCGACCTAGTTAATTTAAAAAAATACGACGTGTATCTTAAACTTATGATTGATGGCGTTACCTCTGACCCTTTTTCAGCGACAACCTTACCACCAGTATATGAACGTGAAGATAACACTGAAAAAATAATTAAAGTATCAAGAGAAAGGTATTCTACGCCTCGAGCGGTGGTTGAAGATAAAATAATTCGATGGAGTGGGGTTGAGGAAATGTTTCGGCAAGAAGCAGAAGAAAGCAATGTTTCGTCACGCGAGATGCAAAGCTCATATAAAACGAATGGTTCGTTCCGTCGCCCTGCTAAAAACAATAAGCCCGTTGTTTCATTCAAAGATATAGAACCGGTTACGAAAGTTGAGGACGCGCCAAAAGAAATATCTTTAAGCGAAGCATTCGCCCAATTTAGCCTCCAATCAGATCGTCGAAATCCTTCCCACGGCACAAATAATCAAGTTGCACAGCCGTCAACAAAGCTAGAACCTGGAAGATCCGTGCGCGTGTGATAAGATGAAGGTATGAAGAGAACAAATAAAGTTTTTGTCAGTTGTGCGTGGCCATATGCTAATGGTTCGCTCCATATCGGCCACATAGCAGCACTTCTCCCGTCTGATATTCTAGCTCGATTTCATCATCAAATAGGTGACGAAGTTCTTTTCGTTTCTGGCACTGACTGTCATGGCACACCTATAAGCGTACGAGCTGAGCGGGAAAAGGTAACTCCTGAGTCGCTCGCAACAAAGTATCATGAAGAATTCGTAAACAACTTTACACAACTTTCGTTTTCTTTTGATCTTTACGGTCTTTATACTCAAACACAAATCCCAGAGCACAAGAGAGTCGTTCAAGAAATTTTTCTTACACTTTATAATTCGGGGTTTATAGGGAAGAGAACGGAAAATGCGATGTATGATCCTGAAAAAAATAGATTCCTCCCTGATAGATACATAGAGGGTGAGTGTCCTTTTTGTCATTTTAATCCAGCACGAGGAGATCAATGTGATAATTGCGGTAGATTGCTTGACCCTCAACAGTTAATTAATCCGATAAGCAAACTTTCAAAAACAACTCCAATTGAAAAGGAAACTGAGCACTTTTATTTTCTTTTGAGCAACCCACAAATACAAAAGGAGCTGAGGAAGTATATTTCTCGAATTACCCATTTACGAAAGAATACACGGGCATTTGTTTCAAATTTTCTAGCAGGCGGACTTCATGATCGAGCAATTACTCGCGATTTAGATTGGGGGATTGCATTACCAAAAGAGCTTGGTGATTATCCCTCAAAAAAAATTTATGTGTGGTTTGAGGCAGTCTGTGGTTATCTTTCAGCTAGTAAGATGTGGGCAAAGAATTCAGATTCCTGGGAACAATTTTGGTTGTCTGAAGATGTACTTGCTTATTATGTTTATGGAAAAGATAATATACCCTTCCATACCATTATTTGGCCAGCAATTCTTATTGCGTATAGTATAGCTAACGGAAAAACATACCATCTACCTGACAAGCATGTTGCATCAGAATATGTACAAATTGAAGGAAAAAAATTATCAACAAGTAGAAATTGGGCGATTTGGATCCCCGACCTATTAAAAGATTTTAGTTCAGACGCAATTAGGTATGCGCTTATATCACTCAACCCTGAAACTTCTGACACAAATTTTTCGTTTAAAGAATTTCAGGCAAAGAATAATAATGAACTTCTCGCGACGCTAGGAAATTTTATCCAACGTACAATTACATTGGCTGTAAATGCGAATTTATCGGAAATTAACGAGGATACAATAGTTCCAAAACAAATAACAACATGTTTTAAAGAAGTCGAAAGTTTACTCAGAATTGCACAGTGTAAAAATGCGCTAGCAAAGATAATTGAACTTGCCCGTTGTGGAAATAAATTTTTGGATGACAATGAACCCTGGCACACCATAAAAAAAGACCCTCAGCAAGCCCGGTTAGATATAACACACGCACTACGTCTCTCAAGCCAATTTGCGACACTTTTGTTCCCTTTTTTACCCGAAGGGTCAATGCGAATAAAAACTTTGCTTAGTTTAGATCAGCAAACCGAAAATTGGCGCCCATACACCGGCCCCATAAGACCTAAAAAAATTAGTGAGCCTCTCTTTACAAAAATTGAATCTGCGTTAATCTCAACTCACGAACAAAAGCTTAGACAAAAATCAGCTAGTATATGATAATCTCTGAAATTACAATCTTTAGGTATAAAAGCATACTGTCAAAACAAGTAATAAAGCCAGCAGTCGGACCATCTATATTTATCGGAAAAAATAATTCAGGTAAGTCGACTATTCTGGACGCATTATTTCGTTTTTTCCGAACAATGCAAGATCCTGACAGATTTACTGACCCAGAGGCTCGTATAGAGATTTCTGTCGTTTTATCCACTAAAGACAGGACAGCGCTTGCAAAAGTTGGACAACAAAACTTGCCCGAACATGTAAAACTCATCCTTTTAGGAGAAGAATTATTTTTAAAAACAGAGGATGAAACAAAACCGATGAGCCGTGAGTTGTCGCAGTTTTTGTTGAATAAAACGGTTCGGATAGGAGCAATTCGAGATTTGGATTTTGTAAAGATGAAAAAAATTTTTGAAGAATTTCAATTTGGCTGGCCAAAAGTCTTTAAGCTCTTTTCAAGCAAATTCAGTCTTTTTTTTCCTGAAATAAAAACCCCGTCAAAACTTTTCCACGAGAAAAAAGATTGGGTTGAAACCACAGTAAAAGAATATGGCCAACCAAGAACTATCGAGCGTCTCGGTTTGGGTTTTCGCCATTTATTTATTTTGCTTTTATACTATTTTCATCCAAGATACGATGTAATTTTAATAGATGAACCTGAAATACATTTACACCCGCAAATGATAAAACGGTTATTTGATTTGTTTCATGAAAATATATCTGAAAAACAAATTTTTCTTACAACACATAGTCCATTATTTGTGCAGCCTGAAGCGTTATCGAACGTATTTCGTACCGTGCAAGATAAACAACAGGGGACACATTTTCATACGCTTGAACCAAGCGCAATTGACTTAACGAGGTTGGAGCAAGAATTAAATGCTGACAACTGTGAAATGTTTTTTGCGGATAGAGTCTTACTGGTTGAGGGAGTTTCGGATAGAATATTTATGAGACAACTTTTACAATCATTCTACCCCGATACGACATTAGATATTAAGGTTATCCCTGTCCATGGTAAAGAAAACATTGATACGTACGTACGACTTTTACGCGCTTTTCATATTTATTACGTTGTTATGTTAGATAAAGATGCATTTTTAGACCCAAACATTAAAGTTATAACAGAGGTGCGGAAAACTGATTCATTTGACAAAGAGCAGGAGATTTTACACGCGGCACGCGTTTATATTTTACCACATGGGGCCATCGAACATCATTACCCAAAACACCTAATCCAGAGAGATTTATCAAAACCTTTGTTAGCCATTCGGGTCGCGTCTGGTGTTACGGAAAAAGATTTTCAAGAAGATCGACTTAAGCATATTAAAGAAGTGCTCGACGCAGTTACGAGGTAATATGAAAATTTCTTTAGTCATTCCTAGTTATAACGAGTCAGAAAGTTTACCTAAATTACTTACCCAGATTCAGCGGATTGCTGATGCTCAGTCTTGGTCTGAATACGAAATAATTGTTATAGACGATGGGAGTAATGATAATACTTTTTCAGTCCTTTCAGCAATAAAAAAGATCATGCCTCAACTCGTTGTTTTGCATTTTCGAACTAATTGCGGAAAAGCGATGGCACTGCAAGCTGGTTTTGCTAGAGCACGTGGAGAACGAATTATCATGCTTGACGCTGATTTACAGGATGATCCACAAGATATTCCGCGTTTGCTAAAAAAAATTGATGAGGGATATGATGCGGTATCAGGATGGAAAGCAAAACGGCACGATCCTTGGCATAAAGTCATACCTTCCCGTGTTATTAATTCGATTATACGGCAGATGTTTGGATTACGAATTCATGATATGAACTGTGGATTAAAAGCTTTCAAGCAATCTGTCGCACGTAACATTCCATTGTATGGCGATTTGTATCGTTATATGCTTATCTTTGCGCACGCGCAAGGTTTTCGTGTAACTGAATTAGAAACAACACACCACAGTAGAAAGTTTGGTGTTTCCAAATATGGTTTCTCTAGATTTTTTAAAGGATTTTTTGATCTTTTTACCGTATTTTTTTTGATAAAGTACAGCAAAAAACCACTTCATTTTTTTGGAAGTTTAGGTCTTTTATTGTCGGTTATAGGGTTAATTATTTTAATATACATGGCAATCGTCCATTTTTTAGGACACCAAATAGGGGATCGCCCTCTTTTACTGTTTGGAATTCTTTTTTTCCTTGCCGGACTTCAGTTTGTTATGACGGGCTTTATCGCGGAGTTATTAACTTCACAAAAAACAAAACAAGATCCGCCGATAGACAAGGAGCTCTAATATGAAGCTATGGCTTGGAAGATTAATATCTATTACGGCATTATTTTTTGTGGGCTATTTTTTGTTTACCAGCGTTCAAAATATAACCTGGGGTCAAATTGATATTCGAATAACGTACCTTATTGTTTCGTTGTTGAGTGGCTTGTTATATTTCTTTCTCCGAAACTATGCTTGGGCTAAACTTATACGTCAACGTACATTTGCGATTGGTGTTATTCCCGCGGCACACTATTTTTCAACCTCAGAAATAATCAGATACATTCCTGGTAATGTTTGGGGGTTGGGTGCGCGTATTATAAAAGGGCCAAAATATGGTATTCCAAAAAAAAGCGCTGTCATGTTGTTGATTGAAGATACCGCGTTGTTACTTCTAACTGTTACCGCTTTGTCTGGTCTTGGGCTTCTTATTACGCCAGGACTTGAATCTGTTTGGCGATTATTGGGAATACTCCTCATTTTTTCATTGTCACTTATTTTTTTATTACCATACCTTATACACAAAGGATCGAAAATAATTTCGAAGATTTTTTCTTTTGCTTTTGTCGCTGCCGATATCTCCATAAAACGTTTATCAAAACTTATCCCACTCTATATCACCTTGTGGTTGTCGTACGCTTTTTGCAACGTTTTCTTGTTCTATGGAATTTTTTCACAAACGACAAACACTTTTGTTTTAATTTTAACCTTCTCAATTTTTTCTTGGCTTATAGGCTACGCAAGTCTCTTAACGCCAAGCGGACTTGGTGTCCGTGAGCTTATATTTTCAATTGGCTTAACAGGGTCAATACCTGCCGCAATAGCATCGCTTTTTTCTTTAATTTCACGAGTATGGCTGACACTTATAGAATTACTTTTTTATTTTGTGGTCATGCTATTACACCGAGGCCCCGTTACACAAGAACCGTTCACGTTCCCTAAAATTACTACAAATGAATAAAAATAAGGTTCGGATTGCTGTGGCGTTAAGTGGTGGAGTTGATTCCGCTGTTTCAGCGCTATTGTTACTGCGCGCGGGTTTCGCAGTAACCGGCATATTTATGAAAACCTACGAACCTGAAGAAGCTTACGCGGACGAATGTACATGGAAAGAAGATCAGAAATCAGCCGAAGCAGCTGCGAAGCACCTGGGTATACCTTTTGTAACGTGGAATTTTGAACGTGAATACACGGAGACAGTTTTAAAATATTTTTTTCGAGAACTTAAAAAAGGAAGGACTCCAAATCCTGACGTCATGTGTAACCAAGACATAAAATTCGGTTGTTTTTTGCGAAAGGCACTCAAAGAGGGTTTTTCATATATTGCGACTGGTCACTACGCGCAACTCACCTGCACACCCCAACATGTATTTGAGTTACGACGGGGGATTGATACCAAAAAAGATCAGTCATATTTCTTGTGTCGTGTTGAGCAAGAAATATTTTCCCGAGTGTTTTTTCCTATAGGTCACTTAACAAAAAATAAGGTTCGGGAGCTTGCACGTGCCTTTCATCTACCGAATGCGGAACGTAAAGATAGCCAAGGAATATGTTTTATTGGAAAAATTGATGTTCCTACCTTTATAAAACGTCACATGAAGCTTGAGAGTGGTCCCATAAAAACAATAGACGGAGTAGTCGTTGGATCCCATAATGGATTAGCATTATACACGATTGGTCAGCGCGAAGGGATTCGTATCGGAGGTACCACTGAGCCATATTATGTCGTTGATAAGAATCCTACGACAAACGCTCTGTTTGTCGCGCAAGGAAAAGAGCACCCGGTTCTTTATTCATCTGGATGTGTACTTGAAGATATTGTGTGGGTCGGCCCTGCGCGTGATTTCATGAAACCGATGTTTATTCAAATCCGTTATCAACAAAAACCGCAGTCTGCACTTATCGCTCAAAATACAGGAGGGGATTTAGAAGTAAAGTTTATTACCCCGCAACGAGCTGTAACTCCAGGTCAATTATGCGCAATTTTTGACGACCAAATTTGCGTCGCTAGCGGCATTATTTCATCAAGAGTTGCATAACGATTAACAATCAAATACACTAATTACATGAAAGCCAAAGATGTTCGAAATGAGTTTCTCACTTTTTTCGAAAAGCAAAAAAAATTTCCACACACCCTCGTACAAAGCTCTTCGCTGGTGCCAGCGAATGACCGAAGCGTTCTCTTTAGTATAGCAGGCATGCAACAATTTAAACCCTATTTTCTAGGCGATCCATTGGTTGCAAAAAAAGAACTTGGCCAACCACGCGCAACGTCAGTACAAAAATGTTTTCGGGTGACAGATATTGATGAAATAGGTGACGCAACACATCTTACGTTTTTCGAAATGCTTGGAAATTTCAGCTTTAATGATTACTTCAAAGATCAAGCGATTTCTTTTGCAGTCGAATTTCTTACAAAAAAATTGCATCTTGATGCTACGGATATGTGGGTAACCTATTTTGGAGGAGATTCAATACATAATATTCCCGCAGATCTTGAGGCGATGGAGTTATGGAAAAAAGCAGGGATTCCAGAGGAAAGAATTATTGCTCGTGGCTCAGAGGATAATTTTTGGGGGCCACCAGGTGCTACTGGCCCATGCGGACCATCATCGGAAATATATTATCCATACCCAGACAAAAAACTCAACGCGTTTGATGAAAGCTCTCTTATTGAAATTTGGAATATTGTTTTCATGCAATATGAAAAAAGTAAAACAGGCAAATTCTCTGAATTACCAACAAAGAATATTGACACCGGGATGGGACTTGAACGAATTAGCGTTATAGTTGAACAAAAACCGTCAATTTTTGAAACGAG
The DNA here is from genome assembly GCA_964524365.1 of uncultured Gammaproteobacteria bacterium. GTDB lineage: Bacteria > Patescibacteriota > Patescibacteriia > PEXW01 > CAZGDO01 > CAZGDO01. Next base: position 13,187 of record CAZGDO010000026.1, read on the forward strand.
CATCATGTCTTCTTTGATTGAAGAGATCCAATCTGATCCAGCTTTTTCAGCTAATAAAGAAACTCCCATTGGCACGCGCATTCGCATCGCAGCAGATCATTTACGATCGTCAATATTTTTATTGAGTGATGATGTTGTGTTCGGAAAAAAAGAACAGCAGGCAGTCTTACGTAGAATTTTCAGAAAAGCACTTGATCAATACGAGCAACGTCATGCTAATCTTGAAAAAGTTTTGAACGCTGTTGTAAAACAATATAGGACTACATATCCAGATTTGCACAAAAAACAAGCTCATATACTTTCACAAATGCTTGAGGAACAGGAAATGTATCACGCCGTAAGAGAAAGAAAAGTTGAACACTACCTCAAAAAAATAAGACCTCAGAATAGCATTACTTCTCAAATTGAACCCTTACGCGACCCTTCGAGTAGAACTCTTTCACCACAAGAGGCTTTTACATTGTTAACAACTTATGGTTTTTCTCTTGAGCAGCTTAAAAATGAGGGATATAGTTTTGATACCACTGAGATAGCTAAACTTACTCAAAAGCATAAAGAAACCTCAAAACAAGGTTCACAGAAAAAGTTCGGTGGTCACGGTTTGGACTTAGTTCATTCCGCTGAGATAAGTGCTGAGGAAAGAAAAAAAATAACCCGCTTGCATACCGCTACTCATTTATTGCACGCCGTATTACGGCGGATTCTTGGTGATACAGTGACTCAACAGGGTTCAGACATTAACACAGAACGTCTTCGTTTTGATTTTTCTTTTCCTCGCAAATTAACAGATGAAGAAAAAAAACAAATTGAATCAAGTATCAACTACGCTATTACACAGAATTTTGCGATAACAAGGGAGGTTGTCCCGCTTCAGCAGGCAATAAAAAGCGGGGCTTTAGCATTTTTTAGGGAAAAATACCCTGATCCTGTTACTGTTTACTCTGTTGTGGACTCAAAAACTTCTGATGTATTTTCAAGAGAACTTTGTGGCGGGCCCCATGTTGAACGAACAGGGGAAATTGGTAAACTCACTATTGTGTCTGAAAAATCCATCGCACAGGGTATACGAAGGATAAAGGCTATACTTAGCTAAAAAACTGAGGTATTGACACCTGAACATATACTTGTGTATACTTACATTTGATACTTACAATACTGCTATTCACGACTTAGTCTCGATATTCAGCAACATAGGACGGAAATCTATACGTTCGTGCTGAAATACACGAATTTTTAGTGATTTCAATGGCAAAAAAGGACAAAAAAAAGAATCAAAGCTCTGGGGTTTCGCGTAAAAGCTATGTCCCAAAGCCAAAGCCAGGTTTCATCCACCAAGAAGCCGTTGTTGAAGAGCTGCTCCCAAATACTATGTTCCGTGTCCGACTGCAGAATGATCATGAAGTTCTTGCGCATTTATCGGGAAAAATGAGGATGTTTAAAATAAGAATTGTGCCAGGAGATAATGTCATTTTAGAAATGACACCCTACGACCTGACAAAGGGTCGAATTGTTTACCGACGATAGTTATGAAAGTTAGAGCATCTGTAAAACCAATGTGTCCGAAATGTCGCGTTATTCGCAGAAAAAAACGCGTTTATATTGTTTGCTCAAATCCAAAACATAAACAACGTCAAGGATAATTATGAATTTACGCATTGCTGGAGTAACACTCCAACCACAAAAAAGAATTATAATCGCGCTTACCTACATACATGGTATAGGTAATACGCGTTCAAAGGAAATTTTAAAAAAGCTTGGGATTACTGAAAACGCGAAAGGAAAAGATTTATCAGTAACACAAGTAGACGAGCTTCGTGGATATATCGAAAAGACCTATAAACTTGAGGGTGATCTTAGACGTGAAAAACTAATGAATATTAAACGCCTAAAAGAAATTAATACCTATAGAGGAACCCGACATAGCAAGGGTTTACCGGTGCGCGGTCAAAGAACTAAAACAAATTCAAGAACAATCCGCGGGAATGTACGCCGAACAATGGGGTCTGGAAAGAAACCACCTGGACAAAAAACATAATTTTAAACTATGGCAGTATTAAAATCTCAGCCAAAAAAAGTAAAAAAGAAGGTACGACGAACCGTCCCGCATGGACGTGTCTATATACAATCAACTTATAATAATACGATTATTAGTTTTACCGATGAACAGGGGAATGTGCTCGCTTGGTCTTCCGCAGGTTCAAATAGCTTTAAGGGACCTAAAAAAGCGACTCCATACGCAGCCTCTATGGTTATTCGTACCTTATATGAAAAAATAAAAGATATGGGAGTAAAACAGGTTGATGTTTTTGTAAAAGGGGTGGGCTCTGGGCGAGAGTCAGCAATACGGTCACTAACACAGCATGGTATTAATATATTATCAATTAAGGATTTAACTCCGACGCCGCATAACGGTACACGTCAGCCGCGTCCTCGAAGAGTGTAATTATATTGTATGGGAAGAGATTTACGACCAAAACATAAACTGATTAGAAAATTTGGAGAGAATATTCTTGATACCCAAAAGAATCCTCTAGTGAAAAGAAATTTTCCGCCTGGGCAACATGGACCAAAAGGAAAAGGCCGCGTTTCTGAGTATGGGAAACAACTAGCGGAAAAACAAAAAGCTAAAGCTGCGTATGGAGTTTTAGAAAGACAGTTTGAAAATTATTACAAAAAAGCAACTGCACAAGCTGGTAATAGCGCTGAAAACTTTCTCCATCTACTTGAAATTCGACTTGATAATATAGTTTATCGCATCGGATTTGCGCAAACACGAAGACAGGCACGGCAATTGGTATCACATAAACATATTAAGGTAAATGGTAAGAAATTAAATATTCCTTCATATACAGCTAAACCAGGTGATACAATCTCTTTATCCGAAAAAGCAAAATTAGGTTTTGAAGCGAGAAAAACAGCAGTTAAGAAAGACGTGCCAGAATGGATGTCGCTTGATGAAAAAACTTTAGAAGCAAAAATTATTTCGATTCCTAATATAAAAGTGGAGAATCAATCACTCCAGTTTCAAAGTATAATTGAATTTTATTCTCGATAATTATTAATATTAATTGTATGGAAGAGCTTATTCCATTGCCCAGCAAAATAGAGATTCAAAAAGGTTCAAACTCACACGAACGTATTTTTATTATTGAACCTTGCTATCCAGGGTACGGCATAACCCTAGGAAACGCACTACGTCGCGTGCTTTTATCTTCAATGCCTGGAGCGGCGATAGTTTCAGCTCATGTGAAGGATGTCGCGCATGAATTCAGTACCTTACCTGGCGTAAAAGAAGATATTGTTGAACTCATGCTGAATTTGAAAAAAATCCGCGTGAAATTGTTTGCAGATGAACCTATTAAGATAGAACTTCGTGAAAAAGGAGAAAAAGTAGTAACGGCAAAAGACCTTAAGGTTACAAGTGACGTAGAAGTTGCAAACCCCGATCAAGTTATAGCAACCTTAACCGATAAAAACGCAGTTCTCGAGATGACGCTCGTAGCAAAAAAAGGGCGTGGGTATGTTCCTTCTGAGCAACAAACAGATGATAACAAAGAAATTGGCACAATTACGCTTGATGCAATATACACTCCTGTAAAAAATGTTAACTTTACCACTGAACATGTCCGAGTTGGTGAAATGACGAATTACGATAAACTTAGTCTCACTGTTACCACGGATGGCACAGTAAGCCCTGAAGAAGCTTTTTCAACCGCCTCGAAAATTCTTGTAGA
>CAZGDO010000027.1:0-15684 GCA_964524365.1 uncultured Gammaproteobacteria bacterium
TTGGAACGAACCGCCGTTTGCTTTCCCGAAAAACTGAATTTGAATTTGTCCAACCCTTTGATTTAATTCCGAAATATACGGAAAAATGCGAGCGTAGCCCCGCCGAAGGCGGGGCGAGCGAGCAACCAAATGCCCCTCAATTTTCAAAATGTCTTGATTGGTCGGGGTGGCCGGACTTGAACCGGCGGCCTCAGCGTCCCGAACGCTGCGCGCTAGCCAACTGCGCCACACCCCGATAGAGAAAAGTCATGTATTAATTTGTAGGTCTCTTTTTTTGATGCGCTAGCCCCAGCCCGAGGCTGGTCCGGCTTTGCCGGAAACTGCTTGCCCTGCAAACGGCGGGGCGCCACACCCCGCTATGTTTTATAGGGAAGATAGAGGAACGGTTCACGATCCGTATCCTTAGTTAGGAATACACGAATATATGGTTTTTGTGAAGTGAGTAACTCCTGCCTATATTGTATAATGTCTCCAAAAGGAATGCCGTGATGCGCAAGTAGTGTAACGGTTGCGGGGACAAGTTGAAAACTTAATCTATACGGTTTTGGTGAAACAGTCAATGCAAGAAAATGAGGAACCGTTGTTTCCAGAAATTTCAATTTATCGCGGACTGATAACGTCGCGAAATATCCAATAGTCGCTTTGTGCGCTTTGTGTGCTATCGCGGTTCGCAGGCGTTTGCCCTGTGCGGTTTTCGGATGGGCCTTGTACGCGTCGCGGACAGTCTGATCCGCATTGCCTCTTGTTGACACTAAATGAAAAATTGACGCATATGCAGCTGTATATTTTGCGAGGAATTGTTTGTCTTTTTTGTTGAAGACATCGCGGAATTTTCGTATTTCTGAGCGCAGGATTTTTTTGTATGCGGGATTTTTTTGCATCTTTCCAAGAGGTACAGTCCGCAACGAGCCATTCCAGTGCAGTTTTTTTATCAATTTTTGCAGATACTTTTCATATGCAACCGCTTCACGCATAGAAAGCCCTATACCCGTTCCGAGTAAGCCTTCAGTGATTATAGTAATCCGCGCGCCAGGAGCATATGTACGTCGTATATGTCGTGTAAGTTCATAAAGCCGATGCAGTGAGGTTAATTCACCAAAGTCAGGCATTTCGCGACGTGTTTTGATTGGGACAGGCGCTTTACCGGGAAAGCCTAAAATCGTACATTCGAGTCGTTTCTTCTTACTTGTGAAATACGATATTCGATCAAGCCAGTATTTTTTTAGTTGCGTTATATCACTTTTTTCACCAAACCGAATTTGTGGATTAACAAAAATTGAAAAGATTTTCTCTTCAATTGTTTTTCCGTGAGAAAGAACATTATGAAAAATTTTTTTCGGCAACAACACAGACAGTGTTGCGAGATCTGTTTCGATGTCCGCGTAGGATTGTTTTTGTAGCCGTGCGTCCAAACGCGAAAATGGTTTAAACGGGAATACAACAGGATTAGATTTCATAGTGGTAGTATAGTAAATAGTTGATAAAAGGGGAAAAGGTGGCGAAGGGATTGAACCTCGCGCCACCTTTTTGCAAACTTAACATTCCTTGTAGTAGAACGGTACATCTTCCGTATCTTCTTCAAGAAATATAGGAACAAACGGATGTTCCGAGTGCTGAACGCTATCAAGCCAATCGATCGTAATCCGTCCGTCAGTGCGTACGACTGGTACGCCGTGATGCGGCAACAGCTTTGCTTTGGGATGGATCGGGAAGATCGTAAAGCGTCCGGCTTTCTGTGTGATGGAAATGTACAGATGATCAGGAAACCGATCCTGGATCGCGCCACTTTGGCCAACGAGATGTTTTGCCTCGTTAAATGCGACATAGCGAAGTACCATTTCCTTCGAGCGTCTTCCAAGTTCTTCCTGAATCTCTAATTCAGCAGCGTTTAACTCCTGCCGATCTGCGCTTTTCTGGTGGAACACTTTTCTGATGGTCCCAATATCCACATGGCGGAGATCTTGCGATGAGTAAAACGTTCCGAAAAATGACCTGAAGCGCTTCGGAATAGTGCCGTTGTTTGTTGAGCATTCAGCCTGTAACTGCTGATGAATTTCCGTATACCGGTCGATAAATTCAGGGTATTCATCAAGCAGAGAGCGCAGACACCTGAAAGAGAACAAGTGATCGGCATTCAGTATGCGCGTGAAGCGTTTGACGCATTCGACATAGGTTTGAGTTTCCTCTGCCGGTACATCAAACAAGTCCAGATATGCCCGTCCTTCGGTTAAGAAGGTCCAGTGCGTCCCAGGCGCATATTTGAGTCTGATCGTCGCGTCGAGGTTCTTGAGCTGAGACAGAAAAGCGAGTTCACCAAGGTCTGGTGTCTTGCGATTCGTTTTCAGCGGCATCCGCCAGACTTTCCAAGGAAAGGCGACAAGGACAAACTGGATAGGCTCCCCGCGATCAATAAACGCGCGGATTTTTTGTTTGTATCCTTTCTCCGTTTCCCCAGCAAGATCGGCTGCAGATGATTTTCTGAACTGCGGCGATTTGATGGTCTCCCAGACTTGTTCCGTGAGCAGGTCGCGGTTTACCGCCTGACACGGAAGGTCTTGAAGCGCTTCAGCGAGAGTAACGTATTTCATGAGGTGGCTCCTTTCGGAAGCTTGTAGTATGTTAAGTTTTTTAATGAACAGTCAAAAAACCGCCGGCTTTTCTTTGGCCGGCGCAGAATTTTGGTTTGTCTATTTTTTTATCTCAAAGACAAAATACCAGCCGGCGAGCCGAGGTCGCTAATAAGCATAAACCAATAACCGAACGAGTGTATGTCCGTTTTTCGCGTGTTTTGGTTTTTGCTGGTGGTAAGAGTCATACGGAAAGTATACACCTGTTTTTTTACTCGTCAAGTTTTTCCCTCCGGTTCCTTGACCGAACCCCTGTTTTATCATAGTGTTATGAAGTATATGGAAACGCCAACGACGCAGCCTATTTCCCACCTTGGTATTATTATGGACGGAAACCGTAGGTGGGCGAAAGAACACAATTTACCTTCAATCGTAGGACACAAAAAAGGTGTTGAAACGCTTGAAAATGTGGGGGATTGGTGCATTGAACGGGGGATTAAATATTTGACCGTTTGGGCTTTTTCGACTGAAAATTGGGAGCGACCAAAAGAAGAAGTCTCATATCTCATGAAACTCATGAAAGAGGTGGCTATATCCAAAGTTTCGGTATTTATGAAAAAAGGGGTTCGGTTGAATATACTTGGACGGTTAGCTGAATTACCAAAGGACACGCAAGAAGCAATCCAAAAGGCGATTGAAAAAACAAAGGAAAATACTCGCGTTATTATGAATGTGGCGATTAACTACGGTGGTAGAAATGAAATTGTTGATGCTATTAAGCGGATTGTAAAGGAAAAAATAAACCCTGAAACCATTACTGAGCAACTCGTCGGTTCGTTTATGTATGCGACTGGTACACCAGAGCCGGATTTGGTTATTAGAACTGGCGGAGCGGAACGAACATCTGGGTTCCTTTTGTGGGAAACGCCGTATTCTGAATGGTTTTTTAGCAGCAAGAAATGGCCCGAATTTGACGCAGATGAGCTTGATAGAGCAATCGAGGACTTTCAAGGGAGGAAGCGCAATTTTGGAAAATAGATTGTTTTGAAGTTAGGGTAAGGGGAAAGGATTATTTTCCCGTTTTTTGATACACTACAAGTATGTTTGGACCAAAAAAAGAAACACCAAATTATTTAAACATAGGGTCATTTGCAGTAGTCTTAGTGCTTATTATTATTCTGAATTTTTGGTATTCACATGGGGCAAATATTAATTTTGGCTTTATTTTTGTCATCGTAGTTGTCCTTTTAGCGATTACGGCTTATATCTATTTACAGGTTAAGGGTAGCTTTTCTTTTACTAAAAAGTCGGACGGGTTGAATGCTGTTTTGTTGAGGCATTGGTCGCAGAATTACGGTTTTGTTTTTTCAGACCAGTTTAATGAATTAAAAAATATTGATCGTTTAAGTGCAAGCCCTGGTAAAAAATTTTTTGATGCTGAAATTATGATGCAATCCGATGACGATGGCCCTTTTGTTCAGGGCGAATATCATGAAAGACGTATTTGGGTTTATCCGATTATTGGTAAGGCGCCGACACCAGGACTCTCGAGTGGTACACGATCCTTTTCTTCATGGAATGAGTTGGCAATTCCCTGGGAGGAAAAACAAGACAAAAAAAAAGAATCATATATGATTTTTACACCGTGGTGCTTAGAGATGTCACATAAGCGCATTCCACACCGTGTAATTATTACCAGCAAGAAAATGCACGTAGAGGATTGGCTCGATACAGAGAGTAGAAGCTTTGAAGACGATTATGATATTAGTGGCATTCGTGAAAGCGAAGTATTACAGCTATTAGATCCTATCATGATTGATTTAATTTATAATTCACATGCTGATGCTATCGAAATATCTGATGGGAGCACAGTTCTTTTTCATGCACAGAAAAAACTTGATTACGATGTCCTTGACCGTATGTTGGAGTTTGGCGAAAAGATTGCCCAACAAGTAGAGCGTAATTTTCCATTAGCAAAAAAATGAAAAAGAAAGATTTATTTGATCAACAACTTGAAAACGATATTCGAGCTACGGCACCGCTCGCGGATCGTCTTCGTCCACGAACACTTACTGATTATGTGGGTCAAGACGATATTGTTGGCGAAGGGAAATTACTTCGTCGGGCTATTGAAAATGATGAATTATTTTCAATAATTTTTTGGGGTCCCCCCGGAAGTGGCAAAACAACGCTTGCGCGTATTATTGCTGAAATGACGAAATCATATTTTGAGCAGATGTCGGCAGTCACATCCGGCATAAAGGATTTACGACGAATTATTGAGGAATCGCTTGATAGAAGAAAATTTTCAAACCAGCGAACAATCTTATTTATTGATGAAATTCATCGATGGAATAAAGCCCAACAAGATTCTTTATTGCCAAATGTGGAAAACGGCACAATTGTTTTAATAGGCGCAACGACAGAAAATCCTTCTTTTGAAGTAATTTCAGCTTTATTATCGAGATCCCGCGTATTTGTCCTGCAACGTCTCAATAGAACAGCGTTAGAGGAAATTTTATCACACGCTTTAACAGATAAAATTTATGGACTTGGAAACACTAGCATACTAATTAATAAAGCAGCAAAAGAATTACTTTTTGACGCGTCAAACGGTGATGCGCGGACTCTCTTGAATGCACTAGAGGTCGCGGTTAAGGCAACACCCGCTGTGCAAGGAAAAAAAAGTCTTACGCGACCGATGATCGAAGACGCGTTGCAGCACAAGGCTCTACAGTACGATAAAAATGGAGAGGAGCATTACAATGTGATTTCGGCATTTATCAAATCCATGCGGGGGAGCAATCCTGATGGTGCGCTTTATTGGCTGAATCGTATGGTAGAAGCAGGGGAGGATCCAAAGTTTATCGCACGGCGGATGGTCGTGTTTGCCTCTGAAGATGTTGGTATGGCGGATCCGCAAGCGTTGCGAATAGCGCTGGACGTGTTTGAAGCGGTTGAAAAAATTGGATACCCCGAGTGTCAAATTAATTTGGCACATGGCGTTGTTTATTTGGCAAAAGCTCCGAAAGACAATAGCGCATATGTTGGGTTATTGACTGCAAAGGCAGATGTGAAAGAAACAATGAACGAACCCGTCCCTCTTCATTTGCGTAACGCGGTAACGGATCTTATGAAAGATATCGGCTATGGGAAGGAGTACAAATATTCCCATGACTTTGACGCAAAGGACGGTATACAAGAGTACTTGCCAAAAAGTTTGAAAGGCAAAAAGTACTACGTCCCAAAGACACAAAAGGGATAATATTTGCTACACTGTGTATATGGCAAAGCGAGCGAAAAAGGTATACGAAATGCGAGTAAGCTGGTCTGATAGATTAGCTTCACGCATAGCCGCATTTACTGGAAATATGATTTTTGTTTGGATTAATGTTGTTATTTTTGCCATCTGGATTGTCATTAACATACTTGCTTCGCATAACGCATGGGATCCATATCCATTTATTTTCTTAACGCTTCTCGTATCGCTTGAAGCAATTTTTCTTTCAACATTTGTTCTTATCGCGCAAAATAGGGAATCCGAAAAAAATGAGGTACGCGAACAACTCGACTATGAGGTTAATGTAAAAGCAGAAAAGGAAATTCAAGAAATTAAAATTAAGATTGAAGAAATATTACGACTACAGAAAAAGGAAAAGTAATGGTATGAAAAGCGGTTTAAAAAGTTGGAAGCAGCTTTCTTCACGAAGAGTGTACAAAAGTCCATACATAGCGATTGACGAAGATCGTGTTATTCTTCCTAATGGAACCGTAAAAAAGTATTACTTATCAAACCAGAATCGTTCCGCGGTTTCGGTGCTTGCATTTGACAATCGTGGCCGTTTTTTGCTTCAAAAAGAATACCGCTATCCAGTTGGAAAAGTTATGTACAGTTTCCCTGGTGGGCTTGTTGAAAATGGTGAAAAAACCCTATCTGCGGCGAAACGTGAGTTTCGCGAGGAAACAGGATATAAAGCAAAAAACTGGCGTCACTTGGGTTCGTTTTATGCTTCCCCGTCACGAACGAATTTACGCTTTTTTTTGTACATTGCGCGAGATCTCACGTTTGTTGGTGATGCTCCTGATGAAGGGGAGTTTTTGGAGCATGAGTGGGTAAGTGAGCGGAAATTGCGGAACATGGTTAAAAACGGTACAATAAACGTACAAACGGAACTCGCAAGCCTTCTACTCTATTTTCAGGGTAACTAATTCTACGTATGCCAATTCGATCTCAACCATACGACATGCCATCAGAACCATTGGATTCTAAGGCTCAATCACAAGACATGGACCGCATAGTCCCCACACAGGCGGGAGTGCGCCGTGCAGGTGAAATTCATAAGCGCAAAGAAGAGTGGTTCAAGCAGTTCGCGGGCAGCCCAAAGCAGGATCAGGCGGAAGTTCGAAAGTTTGAAGAGAAAAAACGATCAAATCCCTGGTTAACCTTCATGATTATTACCATCGTATCCGCGTTGGTGTTGTTTATGATGATCCCCGTTTTAGAAAATTTTATCGAAACAGAATCAACAGCTTCTTTGTTCTCAACGATTAAAGAGTTTATTTCTTTTGTTGCCCCAATATTGATTATTGTTTCAGCTGTTGCGGGCACTGCGGGGTATTTTCGCCTCTTCAACGTTGCGTGGTTTATGATGATTGGTCATGCGACTGGGTATGTACTTTTCGCTGCGACTATTCATTCAACATCACAAATTACCAACTTAGGCGTGTATTGGATTATCCTGCTCTCATTTATAGGAGGATTCTTAGGTGCGCTCATTGAGTTTATACGGCTTATAAGAAAAAGAGTGCACCTCGAACTTTTACCCCTGTTATTTATAGGATTTTTTGCGTTTGGAGCTGGCGGATTTGTGATGTTGCAATTTACCGTACCGAAGGATGTGGAGTTGTTAACATACCAGCAAGCGGCACGGCGTGTTGATTATCAATTGTATGAACCAGCGTACTTACCTGTGAAATTTTCAAATATTAATCCCCGTATGTTTTTGGATCATGATCAGTTGAGCGTCTACTACGGCGAAGATCATTATCCACCGCCGCCGATTATAGATTTTTTAAGCGGCATAGAGATTATTCAATCAAAGAGCCTTGATGAGCTTGATACATTCGACCCAGAGCCAGGAGTTGTCTTTGTGGATATTAGCGACGGTGTCGTAGCGCGATTTACGGAGCGTCGCGGTCGCGCAAGTATCGAATGGGATCAGTCTGGTACGCATATCCTATTGAATATTTATAGTAATATCTCGTCTCGCGAAATGTTCCGTATTGCGCGTACGCTTCAGCCAGCACTTACCTCAAAAGAATGACAGAAGACCGATGGAAGGATGTAAAAGCAAAAGCCTTGGATGCCTTCCCGAATTGCACAAAAGGGAAAGATGAGGACGACATTGGTGTTACAGAGTGGCTCGAGTTTGAAAATAACGAGGGTAAAAAAATGCGTCTTGAATGGCGCGACCAGAAAGTAAAAACCGGCGAGAAGACTCTTTCGTCAAGGCGTGCCGGATCCCAGGTGAAAGTTGAAAATGTTTATTCAGAAACTGAACGATCCCAGCACATGTCAGTCTATGTGTGGGATGACGCAATCTCTGACTGGGCAAAAGCAGAGATATCTCTTTTCTAGAGAAAGTAGAATCCGAGGAGCGCGATGATTAGGCCAAATATTGATCCGACGAAAATCTCAAGGGGGGAGTGCCCCATTTTTTCCGTGAAGTTTTGAAAAGTTGTTTGTTCGCTTTCGGGCAGCTTGTACACAAGCGCGTTGAGCGCTTCACCGTGGTAGCCGATTTCACGTCGTACTCCAATCGCGTCGCGTATAGTAATAGTGCTAAACACAACCGCAATCGCAAAAATTGGTGAAGTGAACCCCTCTTGAAGGCCGAGAAATACAGTGAGCGAAATGACAAACGCGCTGTGTGCTGATGGCATCCCGCCATACTTGGTCCACATATTGTAAATATCGAGATTGCCCTTTACCCCGTCAAAGGCAAGCTTAGCTCCTTGGGTAATCAGGTAGGCGGCAAGTGGAATTATGAGAACTAACCAATCATGTAACATATGTTTATAGAAATTATTACGTCAGCATTATTTGGGCTCGCGCAAGGACTTACTGAATTTCTTCCCATTTCGAGCTCAGGTCATCTACTGCTATTGCACGATATCATTAAACTTGATGTTAATGCCCTTTCATTTGACGCAAGTTTGCACCTTGGGACCCTTCTTGCGTTATTCTTGTTTTTTTACAAGGATATATACCAACTTATTATAGCTTTTTTCCGTTCAATCGCAAAACGCAAAGTTGAAACGCATTTTGAGCGAATGTCGTGGTATATTCTAATTGGATCAATACCAGCAGCTGTCCTTGGGTATGCATTCGAATCCGATATTGAGACGGTACTTCGAAATCCTTGGATAGTGGTTACAACATTAGTGGTCGGAGGTTTGTTGTTTTTTGTCGTTGAACGCTTCGGGAAGAAACAAAAAACCGTTGAACACATGACCCTAAAAGATGCAGGTGCTATCGGTTGCGCGCAGGCGCTTGCCTTACTACCAGGCCTATCACGATCAGGCATAACAATAACAGCTGGAATGGCTACAGGACTTACAAGATATGACGCGGCTCGCTTTTCTTTTTTGCTTTCAATTCCAGTGGTGTTAGGCGCGGGGCTAAAGAAATTATTAGACGTTGCCACCATGGGCTTTACGCAGGATGAATTTGTCATATTTATTGTTGGTATTGTCAGCTCTGCAATTTTCGGTGTTCTTGCTATCCGTGTACTATTAAAACTCACCCAAAAATATTCTTTGAATATGTTTGGATATTACCGTATCGCGCTTGCTCTACTCGTTGGTGTTTTGTTGCTGACGGTTGCATAAAAAACACACCCGCATGAGGATTCGCGGATGTGTTTCTTTTTTAGAATAGAGGTTTTTGGCCTTCATCAGGTGGCGTGTTCCCTGGAGGAATATCTCCTGCAGAGTCTTTTCGCATAGGCCCTCGGCCGTACCAGGTAACCACCGCGCCGAGAAGCACGAGTATCCATGGCCACCAGGGGTACGCGCCGTCACAGAAGTATTTCGTCCAGATAATAATGCCGATAGCAGTGAGAAGTACGGGGAAGATCCACCATGACTTGTCTTCATCTCGTTTGATAAGAGTGTAGTAGCCGAGAAGAATTATCCCGAAGACGGCTAAAATGACCAAAGCAATCCATAGTTCAATTGTCGAGCATTCTTGAGTGTCAGAGGTTTCAGTGGATTGGTTTTCTTCTTCGATTGGAGTAATAAGACTTTCATTTTGTGTGTCTGTTGTTGTCTCCTCGTTCGTGTCGCTGTTTACTGATTCACCCAAAACGCGTCCTTCGGTATCACTTGCGGTATTTTCATTAGTTGCTTTCACAACTGTGATTTCAGTTTGGACATCCAAATCTCCGTAGCCTGCGTGTAACGTAACTGTACCAGGTTTCATACCCTGCAAATTTCCATCGCTCGTGAGTGCCGCTGCGTCGCCAATAAGCGTGAGTCCAGCTTGCGCTGATGTTATTTCGTTGCCTTCTTTGTCGTACAGTTTAGTCCCGATATTTTGGATTGCGCCAACTGATAACATGAATGGTTGTGAGGGGGTTAAATTTATTGACGCAGGCGCGCCAGATGTTACCGTGATAGGTACCTCTGTAGCAAACCCTGCAATCTGTGCTGTTACCACAAACACTCCTATCTTTGAAAGAGTATAGACATTATTATTAAACGACGCATTTTTTTCAGTTGTTGAAAAAGCTGTCTGGTCGGTTGCGTCCCATGTGTTGCCTTGTGCGTCTGTTAGCTTTGTTGAAAATACCACCGTTTCGTCCGCTGTTTTTGTAACGGTATCTGGATTAATAGTTAACGCCACAGGCGAATCGTGTACAACGTTCAAATAAGTGATTGTTGACAGCGATCCGATTGAGACAGGGATTTCCCACTTGCCAACATATTGCGTTGTATATGTCGCGCCTGAAAGCATGCCACCAGCTTTTTCTGGTATTGCAAATATTGCGACATCTGAAACATCAGAGGTAGTTCCGTCTGTTCGATACGCAGTTACCATCCATGTGATTGATTCGCCCGATTGGACAGTTGCCGAAGCAGGGGAAGCAGTAAGATGATCAACTGGAGCAACTGCGGCAGTTGCTGGGGCTATAGAAAACAACAAGAGACAGGCAAGCCCGAGGCCAGATAAATATTTTTTATACGTCATACAAACCTTATTTTACCCCTCCTACGGATAAATTAGATTCTCAAGAGACGACCTGAGACCACGAGACGATTTTTTGTAGAGAAAAGAGGATCGCAGGTAATTAAAGTTACCCGTCGGTCAAACGTATCCGTGAGGATAGATAAATCGTTCCCTGGTCTCACTTCCTTCTTGTCAATGCGATACCGGTATTCCCCCCCATTCCAGTACACAATAAATGTATCACCTACGTTTAATTTATCAAGTAGGTAGAAGGTTTTACTGGAAGGCGGGCGGTATTTATATCTGTGCCCTGTTACGATCATATTCCCGATCTGGTCGGGATTTGCAGTCCCTGGAAGGTGCCAGGCGCCCTTCTCAAGCGCGTAGGCGTTTGAGCCTTCCACTAGAGGTATATTGACCCCTATTTTATCAATAACGAGGTGTGGGGTGTCGTTACTAACGTGCTGGGCCCCTGATGGTTGCTCAATAACAGGTTTATCGGGGTTTGTGGGGAGTTGTGTGGCAGTTAAGGGTTCATGCACGTCCAAAAACTCAGCAGAGGCGTATTCGTCCTGTTGGGCTGTATATGCGTCGGACGGTCCTCTGAATTGATAGATCAGCAGTGGTAAGAATGGATATGCAGCGAGCAAAACCCCACCCAGGATTAATATACTACCAATAATTGTATAAATATTAATCCGTGGATGGGTGCTCATGAGTTACATTGGTTTAGACAACGTCAGTTGCAACTCCGCGACGTATCAAGAAGATACCAGACGCAATAAGCAAGAGACTTGAAATAAAGATTGCGTAGTCTCGTGGAGTTGTTCCTGTTTCAGGAACAGTGGCGCCGAGTACTTTCGGAACACGAACCTCAACTTCATTTGTCGCAGTCACATTATCGTGATTGCTTGCAGACACAACCGCGGTGTTGATGTATTGACCTGCCTCAAGATCTTGCCCGACTGTCGCGGCATACATAACAGTTTTCGTGCCATCGACATTGATTGCTCCGAGATTCCATGTTTTACTCGTCGAGTTGTCATCGAATGTGAATCCCGCAGGAAGCGTGTCTTTCAACACCACATTAAGTGCTTGACCGTCTCCGGTATTTTTAATGACGATGGTGTAGTCTACAGTTCCGTTTGGATTTGTGAATTCAACATTCGCAGTCTTTGTAACCGTAAGCACTGGAGACGTTGTTTCGCCAAGTACAATTCCTGGAGTTTCTGGAGTTAAGGGAGTTTCGGGGGTTTCTGGCGTTTCAGGAGTTTCCGGGGTTTCAGGTTCTTCGGCGATGGTGACCGTGGTCAAAACCATGTTCGAAGTTGCGACCCAAATAAGCGTCGGTTCCGCAAGTTGCGCGTTTGCAACTTTTACGCCAAGTAGTTTCTGGAAGAAGCTAAGCTCTTCCGTTTGCACTGTTTGTTCTTCCATTCTCCAAAGTGTTGTTTGGTTCGTAATTTCGTTTACGCCAACTGGGAGGCCAGCGTTTACTGTTACGTCGAACGTGAAGGTCTTTGTTCCGCCACCAAGAAGATCAAATGATCCCCATTTGAAGGTGTCACCACTAAATGTCGCAGTCGCAAGGTCTCCGCTTGGATTCACAAGTGTTGTGTTGGTTGGAGTCGTGTCTTCGACAAAAAGGTTGTACGAAGGTTCGTCTCCGTTATTTGCGACAGTAATAGTGTAGGAAAGCGTGTCGCCTTCGTTTGCGGTTTCAGACACCTCACCGTTTACCAGAACTGATTTTGTGATTTCCAGTTCAGCTTGTGTGCGGTTTCCAAAGTTGCATTCTTGTTCACTCTCAACAGCATTTGGTTGGCTGTTTGCCCAACAGGTGTCACCTTCGCCACCATAGGGCAGGGTAACTTGATGGCAATTTGTTTCCTCGCTATATGGGTAAGTTTGATCCCAGCCTAATGGCACAACTTCGCAAATGTTATAGGTTCCCGCCTGGAGTCCATCGAACCAGTACCAGCCAAAATGTTCTTCTGAGCCGTCGGTTTGCGTGTTTTGTTCACCTTCATCAAGCTGTTCGTTGCCATTTTCATCAATGAAGATTGTCCAGTCTGAAAGAAGTTCCTCTGAATATTCTTGACATAGTCTTGGCAGTTCTGGAAGCTCTTCAATGTATGCTGACTGGAATTCAAGATTTTGGTCAGGCTCAACTGCGCAGTCTCTAATACCATTTCCGTTTACGTCATGCCATTTGTAGCCGTGCAGGCTGACGAGTTCCGCGTTCCCAAACTGTCTGCCAGTTCGTTTTTGGCCATTGTCTGTAATTGTTGCTTTAAAACAGTATGGAGCTTCGGCGTCGTTTCCTGACTGGTTTTCAATGTTTGATGGGCGAGTTTGGTACCAACCGTCCTGCTGAACTTCGCAGACGTAGTAGGTGTCAGGGTACAGATTGGTGAAGCGGTATTGTCCAAGTGCGACGTTTCCAGCAACAGTCGAGTCGTCTCCGGTTAGCATTGAACCAACATGATTCCACGAGGAGTCGTAGAGATTAATTGTCCAGGTGTCCATGAAGTAGTCACCGCTATTCCGGACTCCGTCATAGTTGAAGTCGTTAAACTTTTTGCCTTGGATGTAAGACGGTGCGACATCTTCGCATGCGCCGTAGACCATGTCGATTGCATCAACGTCGAAGCCATCGGCATTGTTATACTGAGAGCCAGTAAATAAATTAATGTCTGATGTATCTGTTATGCGGATGTACTTTGCAACAGGAAGTCCTTCTCCTGCATCAGATAGGTCGAAGTAGGAAACATCATTTGGATCGAGATTTGTAGCGGTCCCAACCTCATACCAGTTGATGCCATCGTAACTGACCTCAACAAGTGCTGTTTCTGCGGGGTAGCTACCGTTTGTTGTCTCATGAACTGAGATATCAACTCCTTCTTTATCAAGAATCACATGTTCGAATGCAACGGTTAGTGATCCGCCGAAACCAAGACTCACAAAAGTTCCTGATCCGTTGCCGTCTTCGGGTCCGATTGCGTACATAGGATCTGATCGGTCGGCAGCAATGTTTCCACCAAGTTTATTTTTTCCTTGAGTGAAATTGGTAACACTGTATGCCCAGCCTTCGCCTGGCGTACACATTGTTTTGTTCTCGAAGTAGACATCAACGTTTTGGTTTCGAGTAACTGTGAAGTCCGCAGTTTTTACTGTCCCTTCGTATCCTTCGGGGAATGAGCTTTCGTCTTCTTCAGCTGAGTAATCACCAGCTTGAAGTGTGAGCACAAGAGGGGAGCCTTCTGAGACGTCTCCTTTGTATTCGCCGCCAACCTTCACTCCAAAGTCTGTGTTGTCATCAATATCGACTTTGTCATTGTTCCAGCGGACATCTTTGTGGAAGGTAACCGTTCCTTCGTTGGACACATTCCAGCCAACGCAATAGTACTCTTCACCTGGTTGGAAGTTTGTAATCCAGTCGTAGTTGTCGTAGTTTAAGACATCGTTGTTGCAGTAGAGTTCTGCTGAGACGTTATTTGTGTTTCCTGCTGGGTTGGTTTGGTTGAATGTGAACGGAATGTATTTGTCGTTCCACACTTCTCGTACCCAGATTTTATCTGTGAACGCAGGAACCTCAATTGAACCTGAGAATGTTGTCCAGTTTCCGCCAGCTTCTCCTGTATTGTCACCTGGATTGCTTGTATTTTTTGGTGCCCATTGAAAATTCCAGTCAACAAGTTTGCAATGTCCTTCACCGTTGTCTACCCAGTCTTGAGCGGTTGATGATGTGATGTTTGGTCCGCCGTTTCCCCAGTTTGGCAGTCCCCAATTTGGGTGTTCTGCATTATATTCAACATCACAGACAACTTTTTGGGCTGTGAGCGTTGCGGTGTCCCAAGTGCATTGGTTTTCACCTTCCATGATACAGCCTTCACCACCATCACACCGCTCTCCGTTTGCTTCTTGGATTTGTCCATCACCGCAGTAGTCGCCGACGACCGTTTCAACGATGCAGGTGTTGCTGCAGTATTGAGCTTCTTCTCCGTATCCAACTTCTGGAATCACACCATTATTTTTTCCATCATCACACTGTTCGTTGTCTTGATTTACTTTATTATCACCACAAAATGGCTTAAGAGCGTTGAAGCCAACGCACTGGTATGTCGTAGCCGTTTTTGGTGTTTTAATCCACTCTTCATTATCGAAGTTTGTAACGTCGGTAGCGCAGTAGAATTCAGCGGTATAATTATTATCATTATCGTTTGAGAAAGGAATGTAATCGCTTGGAAGAACTTCTTTCACCTTTACTGTCCCTTCATCAGTTGGAATTACAGCAGGTTTTTTAACCGAAAATGTTGTGTTTTGGGTATCGCCAGTCCACCATTCAAAATCCCAGTCTTTCGCGAGCCAGCAATGGCCGTCACTGTTCTTAACATAATTTTGCGCAGTGGTTTCGGTGATTGGATTTTCAACTTGACCGTTTGGTAAGTATTCTTCAGCATCACAAATCACTTTTTGAGCTGCTATTGTAGTATCTGTTGTCAAGATTGCTGGTCCCGATGCCTGCGCAGTTGGGATGTTAATAAGCGGCATAAAGCCTGAAAAATAAAACACCATAAGTGCCATAACAGCGATATGGAGTCCTTTCTTGAAACTGTGTAGTTTCATATGTTCTTCCTTAGGGGATAAGATAAATTGTCGACTTTTAGTATAGAGGTTTTGACTCTATTTCGGCAAACTTCTGCCAATAAAGATTATTTGCAAAAATTTGCCGAAAACTCCTGGAGTACCCCCGCCCCTTTCTCTAGGGCGGGGGGTTCTCCTATGTTGCTTATTTGCTCGTTACCAACGCGCGTTTGCGTCCTTCATTGATGAAGAGTACGCCTGCGATAATCATGAGTAACGATGCGATGAAGAGTGCGAGGT
>CAZGDO010000028.1:0-15420 GCA_964524365.1 uncultured Gammaproteobacteria bacterium
CTATCTGAAAAAGCAAAACACAAAGATAGCCTGTCACTTAATGGAAACAAGATTGTGGACGCCGAAATTGAAAGTAGCCACATATATGGTGGCATGACTTTTATCCCAAAAAACTTCTATTGGGACATAAGCAAGCAAGTGGATATGTTGCTGAAATCACTTTCAAGCCCCTGGTATTTCACGCTCATTGCGTCTCTAGTAAATAATGGTTTTGAAATTAGGGCTATACAATGTCACTCTGACTCAGCGCTCAATATCAATAAACCCGAACAACTTGATGGGGGGGTACCATCATGAAAATAAATAACATAAAATCTTTCAGAAAGAAGGATCAGAGGCTGTTGCAGGATTTTACGAATCGCCTTATTGCCCAGAGGCTGGTTGTGCTACTCAAGGTGACGTGGGTTCGACCTAATCATGTCACATTTATCTCATTAATAGCGGGATTAACCGCGGCATATCTTATCACGACAGATCTGCCAAGATTGGCGCCGGGACTTCCGAAGCTTCTTGAAAAAGTCGAAGGAGTGCCGGTCCCGCATCATGTCATTAACGCGAGTCTGGGCATGTCCCGCATCAATGGGGACCAATCTCGGATCACGGTTGTGATTTCTGATCGATTCGCCGATTTGCTCCAAGAATCCCTCAACGAAAGTTTTCCTAAGATACGGATCGCGGTTCAGGAAAACCATCTTGGGACCGCGGACGCCGTTTGGCAGGCGATATTCCAAAATCAATATCCGGATTGCCAATCGGTATTCGTGCTCATGGGCGATCAACCGCTCATCACCAGTCAGGATCTCGACGCATTCCATCGCTTCTTTGTCGACGACCCCTTGGTTGGCGAGGGTATTCTCGCGTTTGAGGAATACCGACAGAAGCCGGAATTCCAAAAATGCGGGAAGGTTTTTTTCAACGGCGACGGCAAATTTGATCGCATTGAAACCGCAGTCCAATCAGGGACTCAGCGGAATTGCTTCACGCGGGACCGTATCTCTTCGAAGCCTCATGGCTTCGTGGCGCGCTCCCGATGCTCCATCCGCATGTCGACCACCATCCTGAAAAAGAGTTTCATCTCTATGATGCTCTTCGTGGCGCGAAGTACGACACGGGCGTTGGTGTGTGCATCAGCGCGCTTCCCGAGCATTTCCTTGGAGTCGACACCAAGAGCGCGCTTCAGGAAGTGCGCGAACGAATGAAGACGCGATATGTGTCCTAAGTTCTTTCAAACAAAGAAGCGCAGGAATGGTTTTATCCAATCCTGCGCTTTTCTTATCCGCCAAAGATCTTCTTAAGCGCCAGCCGAATACGACCCTCTTTATAGCGGTCGTGCGCCTTCTCAAGCTCGGCAAGATCGCCAAGCCGGACATCGTGCGCGCCAAGCCACTCTTTTTGCGCCATGACATCCGGACCGAACCGCCGGTCTTTATCTGAATCTCCGGCGAGGCCTCGGTCTCGCAGACGAAAGAAAGTGAGCTTTTCACGAGGCGTAAACTGCTTGGGCGTGAAAGGCTTGAACACGGGTTTGGGCGGACGTGGGGGTTTAAATTTTCTGCCCACATCTCCTCCTTTGAAAAATGAACATGCGTAGTTGTACGCCATACCGTACCTCATCTTAAAGGACGCGTCAATATGTCAAGGACCCCGTTTTTCGTAAGTAAATTCTTAGACTTTTAAGCAGCCACAGGAAGGGCTGTTTTTTGTTTGTGTGCGAATACAGCGGGAGGCATGTCAATTGCCAATCGCGTTCCGTCTTTCGCGAAACATAGTACAGGGTAGAGGTGGGGATACCAAGACGCTTGGCAAGCTTGAGTTTCCCGCCGGCACGAACGTTTCGGATCACCAGTTCTTTTTTTGGGTGCAGGATAGTTTCACAGTGAGTTCACCCACCAATCCTAAGAGCATTTGGTTTTCCCATTTCAACTTCACCAGTTCACCAATAGTTGGCTGTCCCTCGACACCTTTCCCCAGCCAGGTGTATATGGTCTTCGTGGATACACCGTGTTCTTGGGCTACCTGGGATACCGGAATACCTTGTTCTTTTATGCGCTTGAGGATATCCGCTTTGACCTCTGGCGATACCCGATAAAGTGTTTTTCCCATATGTGTGTAAAGGTTAGTTTCATACTGATTATACCTCGGCCTTTACTTCCAGAATACGGTTCCCACTTAAGTGTGCCCATTGGCAATCTGACATCGCAAATTTTCGCCAATATCTACATGACGCCGTTCGATTATTTTGTTACACATGAACTAAAAATCAAGCGATACTTTCGCTATACTGACGATTTACTCTTTGTAAGTCCAAGCCGTGATGACCTCCTTAGTTTACAAAGGAAGATTGAACAATTTTTTAACAAGAGACTTGCGTTGAAAATCCACCCGAAGAAAATCTATTTGCGTAAGCTGTCGCAAGGCGTTGATTTTGTCGGGTATGTTTTTTTGCCCTATCATCGAGTGTTGCGTACAAAAACAAAACAAAGAATGTTTATCAAAATTCGCCAAAAAGCTATTTGCAATAACCAAGGGCTATTTGGCGACATGTCGCTTTACCAAAGCTTGCAATCATATGCTGGCCTTTTGCGGCACTGTGAGGGTCATGCGTTAAAGCAACAATTATATAACGACGCGTGGTTACGTAAAAATAATTCCAATTAACAATTTGGTGGTGTCGCACAAAAGAATTTAGTTTGCGCGTTCCGTGTAGTCGCCAGTATCTGTATTGACAATGATTTTATCACCTGTATTTATAAAGAGAGGAACTCGAATTTCCAAATCATTTTCTAGCGTTACGGTTTTGAAAACATTTGTCGCCGTATCGCCTTTGACGCCAGGAGGAGCATCTTTGACAACGTACTCAATTTTTTTGGGTATTTGAACAGTGGCAGGAGTCCCATCAATTAACATGACGTCTACCATGAGGCCGTCTTTCAAAAAACGCGCTTTTTCTTCAAATGATTTCTTACTAATAAAAAATTGTTCAAACGAGGTTTGATCCATGAAGTGAAGTGATTCGTCGTCACCATACAAAAAAGACGCCTTGCTATGGGATAGGTCTGCCTCTGGGATCCTGTCATTTGCCTTAAAAGTATTTTCTAGTGTATTGCCGGTTACAAGGTGGCGGAGTTTGGTCCGCATGACGGCTTTTCCGCGACCCATTTTCATGTGGCTTGAGTCGACAATTTCGTAGGGCTCACCATTAAACTGGATGAACGTGCCAACCCGCAGGTCATTCATATCATACATACAATGTATCTGTTAACTATTGTTGTGGGACGTACGCGAGCAGTGCAAGAAAGCGTGATCGCTTGATTGCTCGCGCAAGTTTTCGTTGATGTTTTGAGCAGACCCCTGTTCTGCGACGTGGCAATATTTTGCAGTATGGTGATACAAATTTCTGCAATATGCGCAGTTCTTTAAAATCAATTTCATGAATGCCATGTGTGCAGAAATAGCATTGTTTGTTCAGGTCTTCTGCTCGCTGTTCGCGTTGTCTTTTTTGATTGTGTTGTGGTCTCATAGATTATCAAGACTTAAAAAGGTATGTCTTCAACGTTTATTTCATGCTCCGCTGTAGGTTCGGGTTGCGCGGTTGAGTTGTCGGCGTTGCCAGTAAAGGGATTACCGCCACTTTCCCCTTTTCGATCAAGCATTATCAAGTTATCTACGATTATTTCAGTGCGATATTTCTTTGCACCTTGTTGATCTTCCCAATTTCTAGTCTGCAGATGACCTTCAACGTATACCTTGCTACCTTTTTTTACATATTGGCCGATAATGTCAGCTAGCTTTCTCCATGCGACAAGATTATGAAATTCGGTTTGTTCTTTTGATTGGCCTTCTTTATCCGTCCATCGACGGCTTGTAGCGACCGAGAAGCTCGCGACATTTTGACCCGTTGGGGTTGTACGTATTTCTGGGTCTCGCGTGAGATTACCGATCAGTTGGACTTTATTTAGATTCATCGCCATACATTTAATCGTTTAGTGAATCATCTTTCAAAAGCTCATCAAGCTTTTGGTCAAGTTCTTCCAAAGAAAGTTTTTCTTTTTCTTCTTCTTTCTTTTTGGGTACTTCTTGTTTTTTCTTTTCTTCAATTTCTGTTCGCGTTTTTTCTTTTTCCTCTTGAGTTTTGCGCATACGGGATTTTTCCATACTTTCCTTCATTTGTTCTTCTCGTTCAATATCTTCCTTGGTTTTAGCGCGAGTTTGTGCAATAAGAAAACGCAGCACATGCTCATTAAGCGTAAGCAAACGATGCAGTTCCTTGATTGATTCAGGTTCCGCATTAAATTCGATCAGCCAGTAGTTGGCGTGAATTTGTTTTTCGATTTCATAGGCGAGTTTTCGTTTTCCTATCTCGCCGTCCTTAATTAGTTCTCCGTGTGCTTTGATGTGGTCGTTCACCATGGTGTGAAGCTTTTGCGCATCACTATCTGACGTCGACACCCGCATCAAATATACGAGTTCGTAGTGTGACATAAGTTGTATTCTTTTATTCTGTTGAAATATGTGCCAAGGCAACAAGAATAGCCTTGCAAACGGACTCTATCATATGGACCTATTCTTGGCAAGCCCCTTTGGCATGCTCTATGGAGAAGCTCATTATTTGCTATACTTTGAAGGTGCCAGTATAAGACTCCCGTAATTTATGAAGAAACTATTGTATATTTTTGTATTTCTCCTGGTCGCTCTCGTCGCGCTTTTTGCGGCCTTGCATTTTTTTGTCGACGATCAAGAAGAAAATGCTTGGTTTTGCGAAAATGGAACATGGGTTCGCCACGGGGACCCCGATCAAGACCATTCAACAGCAGGGTGTAGCACTCAAACAGATACCATGAAGAAGGATTTTGAATATACATGGTCAACAATGAATGAGGGTCCGTATACCGATTCCATAACATTTGCAACCAGCACTAATCTTACTTCCTGGTATCCATCAGGAAAAATATTAGCGACTCATGCTTCTGTCCCGGGAGCTGTTAAGAAAAATGAGAAGATTTTTGTTTATTTTGTCGACGTCACAGAAGATGGGGCGCCCGAACAAACCGGGCTGGTGTTGTCTGAAGATAATGGAAGAACATGGACTAATGCCCAGCGAATTACAATTGAAGGAATCGGTGATCGGGTTGTCGCAGATCCAGATCCTGTTTTACTAGATGACGGACGTATTCGATTATATTATTTTGATATTAATGAGTCGCGTTTGTATACGGGTGCAGAAAACACAGCACCTCCGCAACGTATTTACTCGGCAATTTCAGATGATGGCGTACATTTTATCCAAGAGAATGGCGTACGATTTACCCGCGATGGAGCGTTTGATCCAGACGTTGAGCGTGATGGAGACACATGGCGAATGTATGTTGGAACTCCTGACGGGCAAGAAGTTATCTCGGCTACATCGACAGACGGCTTAAATTTTTATGAAGAGGGCGTTGCGTTTACGGGTGGCGCTGTTCCCGACGTGTTTCATGCCAGCAATATTTGGTATTTGTTTACTTCAGGCATTCATATAGCAACCAGCGAGGATGGGAAAACATTTACCTCAACGAAAGATTCATTTCACGCGACAGGTGTATTTGTTACCGCCGACCCCTCTGTTATTGGTTTGGCAACCGGGAAATATTTGATGATTTATAAAACACACTAGCGACATGGAGCGAGAAACATTTGAACAGCTAGTTGACGACGCTGTAATGTCAATCCCAAAACGGATCCGCGACCGAATTGAGAACGTTGCGTTTGTGGTTGAGGATGGCCAACGGGACGCTAATGCCACTGAACCAGCCGTCCGAAGTCAAGGCGTGCTTCTGGGATTATATCAGGGTGTCCCCTTAGGCAAACGCGGACCATATTATTCCGGCGTGCTCCCTGATAAGATCACTATTTTTCAGCACGCAATTGAACGGGCTGCAAAAGATGACCAAGGCATTCAGCGACTCATACAAGAAGTTGTATACCATGAAGTTGCGCATTTTTTGGGGATGAACGAATCAGAGGTTCGTGCGTGGGAGGCCGCGCCAACACGTTCACAAGGCGCAAAAACCTCACTAAGGTATTGACAAAAAGACATTGATAAGCGTATACTCCGCGGTAAATCATCCACGGAGGGTTCGTATGTTGCTACGTGAACACCGGCGGCGTCCAGTATTGTACCCTAAGGGCTACGAAGGTCCGATCTGCCCTAATTGCACTAGTCCGTTAGAAGAGATCGACCATCCGCGTAGAGGGTTATTTTGTCCAAATTGTCTGCGCCTTTATTACAGGCGCCCAGACAAAAAGGCTAGCATGCACCTTAACTCGCAAGGAGGCGGTTTGAGAAAACAGCAGATAACTTTTTTTCCACCCAAGCACAAACCTAAAGGTTTGAAAATCACTGTCGGGGCACTCATCTTTATGGGTCTTGCCCCGTTGCTCTACTTCCTTTTTGGCAGATTTTTCTAGACGGTTTTCTTTTGTCGATAATCCCGAGGTTCTTACAAACCCCGGGATTTTTATAATTTGTTTTTACGTATATATTGAAAATAAAAAAGGAGTCCCGACATGAAAAAAGAAAATGCTATCCAAAAGGTGTTGCGCAGACAAAGAGAATTTTTTCAAAAAATGCGCGAGTCCACACGCCCACATAATCCATACACTAAGGTAATACCACTGGTGCGTACCCGTCCAAAATTGCCATTTCGCCACCGGCCTCCTTGATTACGAGGAGGCCGGGGTATTTGTCCGGGAGCTTTGAGATAGTGTATGCTTTAGTTTATGATGTTTGCAGTTGAATTAGGTCGGGAACCATTACTTTCCCTCGTAGAACTCGAGACCCGTTTTCGTACACAAGGCCAAAGAACAACATTCCAGGTTATTGCTCCAAAGGTGGTTGCGATAGAGGTAGATTCATTTTCGCAGGAACTCTTTTTTTCGCTGGGTGGATCGATAAAATATGCGCAATTACTGTTGCGAATACCGGCTGATGAATTTACACACGATCCATTACGCATTTTGATAGATGATATGTTTATACACTCCGCCTTTGGTGATGAGGAGTCTGTTTCTTTCGCTGTAAGCGCGTATGGAAATATTCCCTCGGGGTTTTATCGTAAAATCAAACCGCTTGCCATCCAATGGAAGAAGCACCTGAAACAAAAATTTCAGCATGTGCGGTTTGTTGAAAGCAAGGATCCAACAACATCGAGCGTCACCGTGGCCCGAAACCGATTACTACGAGGGTGTGATTTGTGGATGGTTTTTTTTAAAGATGAGGTGTTATTTTTTAAAACGCTCGCGGTACAGGACTTTCATTCATTTGCTGAACGTGATTTTGGTAGGCCACGACGCAATGCGCGAAATGGTATGCTCCCGCCAAAACTTGCGCGCATAATGGTTACTCTTTCAGGCGCAGGTGAAAAGTCGGTTTTGCATGATCCTTTTGTTGGTTCGGGTACGATTTTACAGGAAGCTGGTTTGCTTGGTGTACAGAAACTTATTGGCACCGACATTCATCCGCAGAACATCACTGATGCGCAACAAAATCTCGATTGGCTCGAAGAACGAACTGATAAAAAATGGTCTCTTGAACTTGCAGCAGGGGATATTCGATTCATTACTCCAGAACAGTATCCTGGCGTTACGCATGTGGTAGCAGAGATAGATTTAGGTGATCCGCTTCAGCGTCGCTCACGGCCCGATGAGGCGGTGTCATTTGCACGTGAGGCGGAAGTGCTCGCGCAAGCTCTTTTTGCCTATGCTCTCGGACAACAAACATGCAGTGCAATAGTTTTAGCGCTTCCGTTTTGGCCACACATACAAGGGCAACCGACACGCGTCAGCTTTTCTATCCCCGATGGTTTTTCTTTGCTTGATTCGTATGTGTTTGGAGCGCTGTATCCAACCGAGCTTTCTTCGAGAGGTGGTTTTGATTATATGCGTCCAGATCAATTTGTGGGACGAGAAATACTCGCGTTTCAAAAAACAAAATAAAGAGTACCAGGTTCCTCCAAACCTGGTACATATATGCTGAAAACTCCAGCGGACATGCAAAAAAGTACGACGACAACGTGACAAGTGGCGTATTGCCCAATTGTCGAAGAGATTTTGATCACCTCCTTTCACGTGGGGGGCTGGGACGAACCTGAAAGTCCAGGTGTCCGCGAGATGGCACGAACTCTTATGAAGATGATTTCTTCTTTTGAGTCACGCCAAGAGAGGGTGATACTGATCGGCACTGCCGACGATCAAATTCTTTTTGCGCCGACGTAGTTGCGCGATTCACGATTTTTTGTGTTAGTTCTGGCGCATCTACGTGGGCATAATTCCTAAATCCTCGTGAAATACGCTGAGTTGTTGCGTCATCGGTGAAAACACACCTCCTTATTTCTAAAAGGTGATCTATTGTAATGAGCACATTCCTAATACTTTTAGTGTACGCTCTAGCAATTAAATCGACAATTTATTTGTCCACAGGGTTCACGCATTTGTATGAAAATACATAACATCTCCATCTTCAACGATATAGTCTCTGCCCTCTAGACGCATTAACCCTTTTTCTTTAGCGCCAAGCTCTCCATGCGCAACAAAATCTTTCCAAGTAATGACCTCTGCTTTAATGAATTGTTTTTCAAAGTCAGAATGGATCTCACCAGCTGCTTCTGGTGCTGTGGAGCCGTGGCGAACCGACCATGCGCGCGTCTCTTTCGGTCCAGACGTAAAATAGGTAATAAGACTAAGAAGGGAATATGCGCTGCGAATAAGACGATTTAAGCCTGGTTCTTGCCAGCCTAAATCTTGCAAAAATACTCTTGCATCTTCATCTGAAAGCTCGGCAAGCTCAGATTCGATTTTTGCTGAAATTGCAATCCCGTCCGTTGGTGTCCGTGAGTTTTTTCTCTCATCGACATTGTAGACTTTCAGCTCAGGCTTACTTGTAAGAAGCTGGAGCTCATTGATACGAGCTTGTTCATCGTCCGTCAGTTCAATGTCGCGCGTCCGTTTTCCAGTTTCAAGTCCAGTTCGTACCTTTTGAAGCGCAAGAAACTCTATTTGAGAACCTTTATCACCAGTTCGCGCTTTTCCCTCTAGCGCCTCAATTCGTTTGAGCACCGTTTCCATGTCAGCAAGGATTAGTTCCGTGATAATAACCTCGTAGTCGTTTTTTGGATTGATACCCCCATGGACATGCGTCACATCAGCATCAGTAAATGTTCGCATCAAATGCACGATCGCGTTTACTTCTCGGATGTTTGATAGAAATTTGTTGCCCAATCCCTCGCCTTTGTGTGCGTCTTTCACGAGACCTGCAATATCCACAAACGTCGCGGTTGCGGGGATTATTTTTATGGATGAAGAAACCCGAGCAAGTTCGAATAATCGTTCGTCAGGAACCTGGACGATTCCGATATTTGGTTGGATCGTTGTAAACGCGTAATTTTGCGCTTCAACCTGCTTTTTCGTGATTGCTTGAAATAGTGTGGACTTGCCGACATTCGGAAGCCCGATGATTCCAATTTTGAGTGGCATATGTATAGTCAGTGTAGCAATTCTTATGTTATACTGTATATATGTTCGAAGATCAACAGCTCCAATCAAGAAGAGGGACGGGGGCAGGCCCAGTGCCACCTCCGCCAATTGACCCGGATGAGCTCCGCGCAAAACGCTCTCAAACCCCGCAGGGTGCTCCAGTTATGGGGCAGCCGCCTGCTCCGCGTCCGCCACAAGCGCCGATTGGAGGCGCTGCACGGGAAAAAGATTGGGGTCCTTGGAAGCCAAAACAAAACCCAGAATACAACCCCCCTGATACTCCACAAGAAATTCAACAAGTGTTGACTCAATATTCAAATGGTGGGGCGCCAACGCCACCTCCACCAGGACAAAAAGCTGAAATGCCAATGCAATCTGGTGGGCGCGGGAAGACATTTATGGTGGTTGGAATCGTGATTGTTTCTATTATTCTGGTTGGTGGGCTCGTGTTTGCCTATTTTCAATTTTTCAGATCGAGCACCTCAACAAATACTGAAAATCAAAACGAAAACAGTAATCAAAACGTTAATTCAACTGTAATATTGAATGTACATAGTGACGTACAAACGAACGAAAACACCAACACAATAAGCGCTAACAGTAATAGTGAGGGTAATGTGAATGGTGTCGTAAATTTGAACGCAGCAAACGTCAATAGCGCAAACGTCAATAGCGCATCGAATACGAACAGTAACGTAAATGTTAGCACTAACGTACATACAAACACATCCGATGATGATACTACGTCAGCAAAGGACACAGATAATGACGGACTGACCGACACGCTAGAACTTATTTATGGGACAGACATCAACAATCCTGATACCGATGGTGATGGGTATTTGGATGGTCAGGAAATACAGAACGGGTTTAATCCGAAGGGTCCAGGGAAATTACCAAGTTCTAGCTAATCCGCTTTATAATTTGAGAAAAGTCACGCATGAGCAGTCGGAGCGCTTTTTTATTATTCTCAAATGCAATTTTTTTTGGCAACGCATGAATAGGAAACCAGCTCACTTCACTTACGTCATCTTGAGGTTCAAGTGTGGTACGTGAAGAAATATGTGAAACAAAATATGTATTTAAGGTAAGCTGTATTGGCATCGTTTCATATGTGCCAATATATATACACGGAAGCATGGTTATGTGTCGTAGCTGCACGCCCAACTCCTCTTTTATTTCCCGTTTCGCGCCACATTCGGGCGTTTCGCCCAGCTCTAAAAATCCACCTGGCACATCCCACCACCCTTGAAGCGGCATGATTGCGCGTTTTGAAAGAAGAACCTCTTTCCTCTCATTTATTAAAAAGCATGACGCCGTTGGTTTTGAGTTTAACCACATTGTGTAGCCACATGACAGGCATACAAGCTCTTTTACGTAATCACAAGCTTTGAGCTGAAAGCGTTTTCCGCAGTGAGGACAAAAAGGAAAATATCGCTGCAGAATTTGTTTATAGGCTTTGTTTGTTTTCTTCATGCATGTCCGTTACGCGTTTGAGTAAATAGGCAACAGTCATAGGACCAACACCACCAGGAACTGGAGTAATTGCGACATGAGTATCATGGAATGAGTCAGTATTCACGTCACCTGAAACTCCTTCTGCGTCTCTATTATATCCAACATCAATAACAATCGCATCATTTTTGATGTTTGAACTACTGAGAAAGTATTTTTTTCCAACTGCGACAACAACAATGTCGAACGAGGAAAGTTTTTTGATGTCTTCCTGTGTCGCTTGTACAAAACTGGTAACTCTTGCACCCTGTTGCTCGAGCGCTTCAGCAAGTGGTAAAGCAAAAATTGAACTGTTCGTACAAAGAGCAGCAGTCATTCCTTGGAGGTCTGATGTCTCACTTATAATAAGTGCGAGAATGCCTTGTACGAGCGCTGGTGCGCTTGCATTTTGATCATGAGAGAGGAATTTTTTAATATTAGCAGGATGGAACCCATCAGCATCCTTGGTATGAGCAATTCGGGCTATTAGGGCATTTTCGTCTAATTGCTTTGGCAAGGGGAGTTGGATTAATATGCCGTCGATCTGATCATCCGTATTGAGCCAGTCAATCGTCTGTTCAATATCGGCATATGTCGCGTCCTCGGGGAATTTATATAGATGAAAATCAATGCCGATATATTCTGCCGCCCTTTTTTTTAGATTAACATAGACGCGTGATCCTTCATTGTCGCCAACAAGCAGAATAGCGAGCCCAGGTCTGTCACTATTTGCTCGTACGCGCTGCGCAAGCTCATTTTTGAGCGTGTCAGCCAATAATTGTCCATCTATGATTTTCATGCCATAAAAAGGTTATGTGTTTTCAAAATGTGTAATTCCGGTATCCAGTGAGAACGAATTTCACCTGAAAGATACAATGAGCCGGTGACTACGACAAGGTCTTGCCCTTTCGCTTTCTTTAGAATAAGATTGAGCGCGGACTGTGGGTTATGGCGCGAAAAGAATGTTCGATTCGGAAAAAGTTTTTTAGCAACACTGATGAGTGCTCGGGGTTTTGCCGGTTTTGGCACTTCCAATGATGCGCTTGTGAAACAAATGTTTGTGAAATACGGGACAAGTATTTTTAGCATTTGTTGTATTTGTTTATTTTCTCCGATTCCAATAATCGCATGCATAGTCCCCGCATTGAGTTTTGGTAAAAGAGTGGTGAGCGCGCGCACTTTAGCCGGGTTATGCGCCCCATCTATTAAAACAGTTGGATTGTGCTGCATGATCTCAGATCTAGCAGGAATACGCGTATCTCGTATGCCGGCAGTGATAGCCGATATCGGGAGTTTTAAATATAGTGCGACTCGAATTGCAATTTCGGTATTGTGCACTTGGTGCGCACCAAGCAGATGGGATGAAATAGTACCAAGCCGTTTGTGTTTCCACCTCATTGTATCAGCACTGTATTGAATGTGATACGTGGGCTGTTTTACGACAAAGAATGGTATGTGTTTTTTTTTAGCACGCTGAGTAATAATTTTTTGGATTTTTTTATCAGTTTCACCCGTGAAGATAATGCTTTTGGATTTAATAATACCCGCTTTGGTTTTTGTAATTGCGGCACGTGTGCGGCCCAGCAGCTGCATATGGTCTAAATAGACGTTTGTAATAACACTCACCTCTGGGTTTGGGATGGCGTTTGTCGCATCATATTCACCGCCGCAGCCCACTTCAAGTGTAACCCACGCTATATCATGTTTATGGAACAGCAATAGACTCATCGCAAAATGCGCCTCAAAATAGGAAGGTGTGTAGGTTGACCCATATTCTTCTGACACCTCGTGAATTGCATTTTTTACTTTTTTCCATGCCCACACGAAGTCTTCTGTTGAAATTGGTCTGGTGTTGATTATTGTTCGTTCAACCGCAGTTGTGACGTGAGGAGAAATAAAACTGCCGACCTGTTTTCCTGTCGCACGCAGCATGTGGTGTAGATACAGCGTAACTGATCCTTTCCCAGCAGTTCCACCAACATGAATGATGTGGAAGCCCCGCTCGGGGTTCCCCAATGTGTGTAACAATTTTTTAACCCGTTCTAAATAAAATGACGGGTGTCGTTCGCCCTCCATGTATTCCGATATGGACGGCAACGCTTCAAGTTCGTGTTGGGCTTTTTTGTACGCAGTCAGATTCATGTAGATGGTTTTTGTCTAGTCAAACTATTTTTTTCACCCCGGTTCAGCCAGTAGACGCCAACATATGCGAGTGGAGTTTGGACAAACGAGAAGAGTATTTTTAGTCCCCAATACGGCAGAATAAGTGCGACCATTTTATTGAAATCATATGCTGACGTTACCATATAAAATGCGATAAAGGTAAAAACTGTGGTATCAATAAATTGAGAAACAATATTTGAGATATTAACCCTAAACCACAAGAATCGCTTCATCCGTTCTTTTATTTTGTTGAAGATGGTGATATCCAAAAGTTCGGATACAACAAACGCGGATAAAGAAGCAACAATAATACGAAGCGAATTTGAAAACACGGTTTCATATGCCTCGTTGTGAGAATAAAAACCTGCCGGTGGTAATGCGCGTGCGATGAGCACCATACCAAATAATATCGCAAGCATAAGCAGTCCAGTGCGGACAAAATGCCGCGCGCGTTCCTTGCCCGCGACTTCAGTGACAATGTCATTTATGAGAAATGTCAGCGGAAACGCAACGATGCCCACGGAAATATTCGCACCCAAAATGGTGGTTATTTTGCTGCCGAGTAATTCAGCCGCGACAAGCGAGGTTATATATATCGCAAGGAGAAGATCAAGTTTTTTTTGCATGGGGGTATATATTAGAGATTTGAATACAGAGGATGTGCCTGCGTCAACTCACGAATGCTTTTGTGGATACGATCCTGGACCGATTTATCGCCACGGTATTCGATCGCGTCAGCTATAAGGTTGCCAACAGTTTTCATATTATCTTCGGTAAAGCCGCGTGTTGTCAGCGCGGGAGTCCCAAGGCGGATGCCAGATGGTTTCATCGGTGGATTTGGGTCAAACGGAATTGTATTTTTGTTTACGGTAATACCGATCGTATCGAGCAATGCCTCTGCGTCGGCTCCTGAAATGTCTTTGTTGCGTAAATCGATAAGTAGCAGATGGTTATCAGTCCCACCAGTAATAAGTGTAAATCCACGATCTGTCAGTGTTCGTGCGAGGGATTGGGCATTTTTTACGATTTGCTTGCCGTATATTTTAAATTCCGGCTTGAGCGCTTCTCCAAGCGCGACGGCGATACCAGCAGTTTGGTAGTTGTGTGGCCCACCCTGTAGTCCAGGGAATACGGCGCTATCGATTTTTTGAGCAAGATTTTTCGGAAATTTATCTTCATGACCGACGCGGAACCGATCTTCCTTTGAAGGCAGAAGCAGCATGGCGCCACGGGGCCCTCGTAGTGTTTTATGCGTCGTGGTCATTATAATGTCAGCTGACAGCGCATCAGGATGTACTCCTGCAATAATAAGCCCAGAAATATGCGAAATGTCTGCGAGCAGATACGCCCCAACATCTTCGGCAATCGCTCGGAATTTTTCAAATTCAATTATTCGTGGATATGCTGTCGCACCAGCAATAATCATTGCCGGACGGTGCTTTTTTGCGAGCGCGTATACCTGTTCATAATCAATAAGATGCGTTTCTGGATCTAGCTCATACGGAACTGAGGTATAGTACTTGCCGGCAAAACTAACTTTCCATCCGTGCGTAAGGTGTCCACCATGTGGCAAGCTTAATCCCATAATCGTATCTCCTGGGCTCAAAACAGCCATCATTGCCGCGTGGTTTGCGGGAGATCCAGAATACGGCTGTACATTCGCGTGTTCAACGGCGAAGAGTTCTTTGGCACGTTCGCGCGCGAGCTCCTCAATCTTGTCTATAAATTCATTGCCACCATAATATCTTTTTCCGGGGTATCCTTCGGAATATTTGTTCGTGAGTACACTCCCGAGGGCGCGCAAAACCTCTTCAGAAACAAAGTTTTCCGATGGAATCATTTCGAGTCCATTTTTTTGTCGCTTGAGTTCGTTAGTGATAAATTCAAATGTCGTGTCTTTCATAAAGGTATAATGAAACAAACCCCAGATGTCGAAAGACGGCATAATGCTGGGGGTGGATAAAGTGTGATAAATATATTAAATCATACACAGATAGTCTATCTGGGGCTCTTTAATTAGTCAAATGAAACAGTTTTTTCCTTTATAACACACCCTCTTGTTACGATGAAAAACGAGACCTTACTTTTTTACTGTGTTTTTGTCATACTATAGGCACGAGTTTTACTCATGCGTTATTATTATTGCGTAATCCTATGGACCCAAAAATTTTTAAGGCATACGATATTCGTGGAGTGTACCCATCCGAAATCAATGAGGATGATATGTATTATATTGCACAAGCGTATGCACAG
>CAZGDO010000029.1:0-14919 GCA_964524365.1 uncultured Gammaproteobacteria bacterium
TTGCCCTCGGGCTAGGAATCGAACCTACATTACAGGCACCGCAAGCCTGCGTAACATACGCATGCAACTTTGCCCTCGGCAGGAATCGAACCTACATTACAGGCACCGCAAGCCTGCGTCCTATCCGTTGAACGACGAGGGCATATATGTCGCTTAAAGCTTCAGTTCACGCTGGAGCGCATCGCTCAGCAGTTCATTATCTCGTTCCAGGTCTTCTTTGAGGTAGCGAAGCAATATTTCGCGTATAACAAGCGGGTTTTGGGACTCAAGCGGAATGGAAAGCAGCGGTCTGATTTTTGATGTAAATGTGATGTATAGTGTTTTGACTTCAGGCGGTTCGTAGACAATCCAAAATTTATCTAAGTCTTTATATGCATAAAAAGACTCGTGTACTTCCAGGCCATCCTCGGTAATCGCAAAACTAATAATGCGTGGTCGACGTTGCATTCGGATGACGTAGATAAAGCTTGCAAGGGCGAAGAAAATGGCGAATAGAAAGTTTGTACTCGCAATACCATAAATGACAAGCCCGATTAAGACAATTGACGCTATAATGTACCACAACTTACTTCGCTTATGATCCTCAAACTCAGGGAAGACCCACGAAGCGAATCGTTTGCCGTGGTCTATGCTTTCAGTTGATTGTTGCACTGGCTGTTCTTCCATGGTTTGTATTGTAGCTCTAAAATAGCTTTTATGGAAACTGGCGGGACACTCGGGTTAAGTACCCAAGTTATACAGGCATTGTAAGGGTATTTTTGCAATTTTCCCAGGGACATTTTGAGGCATCTGGGTCGGGGTCTGTTTTCCAAAATAGGACAAATCGGACAGTACTAAGGGGTATTGGGACGTCTCATTTTTGACTGATTTGCCTGCCCGCAATGCTTCGCAAGGCGAAGCGGGCGGAGCTTATTTCAGCGTAATATCGCCCGTAGAACACAATTAGAAAATCTTATACTTCGCTATGCCGGCTAACGGCAATACGAATTTGAAAAAATCCTCGTCTGATAAGTCAGGGTGAAAGTATTTATTTATCACCTTGGCGATAAAAGCGTGCGAAACTAATAAAATATTCTTGCCTTGATATTTTTGCTTGAGTTCATTAATGCCTTCAAAAACTCTTTCCTGAACTTGCTTTATTGTTTCTCCATGGGGTGGCGCCTCATTGAAAATTCTGGTGATATTTCTGCCATAAAGATCCGGGTACTTGTTTTTCGCTTCCTGCTTAGTCAACCCCTCATAAACACCAATAGAGCGTTCAATAAAGTGGTCATCCTTTACTATATCCTTATCAGGCGCAATAATGTGCGCCATTTCCATGGTGCGCTTTAATGGCGAGGATATAACAACGTCAACTGGAAAACCCTTAACTTCCATGGTTAGTTCTTTGGCTTGACGTATACCATCTGAACTCAAAGAAATGTCCGTTCTGCCCAAATACCGGCCTTGTTTGTTGTAATCCGTCTCGCCGTGGCGAACGATGTATAGCGCAATCATTCTTTCAGAAATTAGTATAAATGCTACGCCCTTACTCTATTGACTCAGATACATTCGCATCCCTTCCAAGTTCCCTGATTTAAGATATCTTTCTAATTCCACGCTGCACGGATCAACCCACATAAAGCCGGTATGTTCTCGACTGACGGTAACTTCGCCGGTTTTATATAGTCCTTCGTACAGCAAATACAGCACATGGACGTCGCGTTTATGTACCGAGATGCTGGCGGGAATTAAATGCCGAGCCACCGCCACGGGATGCGGATTGAGGTCGTATTGGATATTGCCAATTTCCTCCCGTACTTCGCGCCGCAGGATATCCGGCAGAGGGACCTCGAATTCATCAACGTTGATCCGGCCGCCCGGTAAATCATAAAAACCGGCGTAGGTATCCTTGTTTTGGGCTTTCATTAAAAGCACCTCACCTTTGCTGTTTTTTAAAATCAATTTAAGGGAAATCTGATAAAAATCCCTTGCTGTTTTATTCATAGAATTTATTTAATTACCCCGCCGTGAAATAACAGTTCGTACGCCTTTTTCTTATCCCAGAAAATTTTCTCCTGCCCAGAAAAAGCACCAATTGATCCTTTAACTGTACAGGAATATTTCCATTGACCATACGAGGATATTCTGGGACCGCGGTAAGGATTGTGTTTGGTAACTTTTTGTAATGCCTTTTTCAAAAAAGAATATACCTCATGCGAATCGATAGTTTTATTAATAACCCTGCCGCAATAATTCATGCCCCAAATAGGTTTTTTGTTATTGAATACAATTTCCTGGCCGATAAATGGATTGGAGCCGTGATAACGGTCACGGTACGTATATAATCCTTTTTTAAAGACAAATTCTTTAGTGCCATCCTGTAATCGGCGTTCCCCACCTTCACCGGATGTGGCATACGTGGCTTTTTTGGCAATGACTAAAAAATCTTTTAATTTTGTCTCGTTAGTATCCATATTTAAGGTAAGTATACCAAAAAAAGAAGCCACTCACCAGTTATTGATGAGTGGCTTTTAGGTCCCATGGATAAAGAATCCCCCTATTGCCACGCCATGACGTTTGCATGACTCACGGAATTGTTGCTCGACATCATTCCAGTACTGCTTTCCGAATCCTTTCTGATATACATCAAAAAGTTTTGGATGCTTACGTGAAATAATTTCGAGCATTTTAGCACGATTTCCAGCTTTAAGATTGAGTGATTCCGCCATAATGTAATCAACCGAATCCGCGACTCGTGATACTATCCGATCAATCTCGGTTAACTCTGG
The DNA here is from genome assembly GCA_964524365.1 of uncultured Gammaproteobacteria bacterium. Lineage (GTDB taxonomy): Bacteria > Patescibacteriota > Patescibacteriia > PEXW01 > CAZGDO01 > CAZGDO01. The sequence goes on from CAZGDO010000029.1 coordinate 2,772, forward strand.
AAAAATCGGCCCGACGAATACATACGTGCGTATTCCTGCAGAATGTAGTTTCTGCAATGCCGCCAAACGCTCATCAGGTCGAGAAGAGCACGGTTCAAAGTCATGCGCAACGTCCTGATCAAACGTTGTAATTGTCAGACCAACCTCACACTCTCTGAATTGTCGGAATAAATCAATATCCCGGGTGACCAGCGCCGATTTGGTCAGTACTGAGATCGGAAAATCAGACCGCAACAGCAACCCCAGAATCTTGCGAGTTAAGCGATACTTACGCTCAATAGGCTGATACGCGTCAGTGACGCTACCGAGAAGCACTGTACCTTTTCTTGGATTCCGTCGCAGTTCCCGCTCGAGCACATCCGGTGCATTTACCTTTACATCCAGAAAGCGTCCCCACGGTTCAGAATGCTTGGTAAAACGCTTCATGAATCGTGCATAACAGTACACACATCCGTGTAGGCACCCAATATACGGATTAATACAGTAATCAACTTTAGGTAAATTACTGCTAGTCAGTAGCGACTTGCATTGTATTTCTCGTATGTTCATAGGCCCTCCTTTCATTTTGAGCGAACACCGCAATGTGCGCAACGGTAGCCATGCGCGCCCAGGCGGAAAGTAGCTTCTTTTACAGCTATAGCGGCAATCTCAGAGACATGTACTGTTGGCACATAGCCAAGTGACAAATATTCATGTGCGGGTTGTGCGTATCCATCAAGCGCCCAAGCGCAGGCAACTACTTGGCCGTCGGGCAGAATGCCGAGCGTCCTGTTGCCGGCCATACAGCTTTCGTTTTCTTCCAGCATCCGCAAGGAATGTTGAAACATGATTCGCGTGCTCCCCTGAAAGCCACGAACAAAATCCATGACACGCAGATAGTCGTCAATAGACGGTTCGAGGTGTCGCTGGTTAAAAGCGCGACCGACCGGATAGAATCGAAGCAATTCCCAGCTCGTCACTCCGATTGCGCACAATTTCTCATACACGCGAGTCAGATTATCTTTGGTCATTGTTAGCGGATACAGCGTTGTCACTGCCTGCGTTGCTACGCCATGACGCGAGCATAGCTCCAACGCAGTAAGTGAACAGGCGTGAAATCCTGACGGACGCCACGGGTTTTCCGTTTCCGGAAGCGTATCAAGCGTAAACTTCGCCAAATCAACATTTTGCAGCAGCTCAACTTTTTCCATACCAAATTCAATGCCCGTCGTACTGACGCTGATCCGCTCTTTGGGAAGAAGTTTTGTTGCTTCTCTCACGACACGCAAATCCTCCGGGAAAAACAATGGGTCGCCTCCGGAAAAATCAACTGAAAAATCGGTTTCAGTGAATTGGCGGACAACAACCAGCTTTTCATCAAATGACAACTCTTTGCATTTAATGGCTAAATGCTCTTTGGACTTTGGCCCCGCGGCATTTGCGCAATAAAACGCATTCATGCAACAAAACCGACATGCCCATGGACAAAATCGAGTGAGATTCCAGATAACATTCATAACACTTCTCATTATGTTGTAAAGGTCCGTTTTTCTTTGATTTTAATGTTACTTTCTAATATACTTAAAGATAAGATATGTTTTATAAAATTCATGGCGTACGGGCGCTCATCTATCATCAGGATACATTGCTTATCCTGCACAGATCAGCGTCTGACAAAGAAGATTCCAAACTCTGGGATATCCCGGGAGGCGCGATTGAACCCGGTGAAAATCCTCGTACCGCGTTAAAGAGAGAGGTCCTTGAAGAAACAGGATTAGATGATAGCCGATGCGTCATCAAGGACCCCTTTGGTTTAATTGTGAGCGATTTTCGGAAAGGAAAACTAGTAATTCTGGTTTATTTCTGCCTGGCCAATACAACCACCGTGACGCTCAATGCCGAACACCAAGATTATCGCTGGGAAACAATCCCCAAACTTGGTGAATACCCGATGGGGATAATCCTCAAAGAAATATACCCGCAGTTAAAGCATTAACAGACAGTTGATCTCCTTGAGTATTTCCTCTGAAATAACTTTAATCGGCTGTTGACCGTCAATCACGGTAAAATTATATTCATGAGCAAGCGCTTGATAGTGCTGGCGGACTTTTTGCAATATGACCGTCGGATGAGGTGATTCCCGGCTTGTATCACCGGCAATACGACGTTCGTATTCCTCGACAGATATATCGAGATAGAAAGTCATATCCGGTTTTGGGAATACCGACGTCACGGTCCGTAGCCATCTACCCGACAAGCCCTGGGCAACTGCATATGACTCAATTGAATATACGTATCGATCGCATATCACTACAGCATCAGCCGTTTCCAGCGCCGTAAAAGCCTCGGCATCAAAAAACTCAAGTAGTTCGGCCGCAAACAACAGCGTCTGCCGCTCCGGGCTAAATCCTGGTTTTTTAAAAGCATCAGCTAGTACTTCATGAACACATTGGGATGCTGGATCATTTCGCAATACACTGATGTTGCGATTCCTGAGCGTATCAGCAAGCCGAGCGCATTGCGTAGACTTTCCGGAGTTATCCAATCCTTCAATCGCCACCAAAAGCGACTTACCCATTTAATCCTCCCTCGGATTGATTTGTACATCTTCAGGCAACACCGGTAACCGTCCCCTATCCTTATACGTATTAACCACTTTGCTGGTTTTGTCATACGTGGACAATTCTCCGGGACGTTTATAGCCCGCTTCCTGCAGCCGAATGATAAATGTATCGATGATCCACTCTATGTCCTCATGGCTCAAGTACTGGAATTTCAAACCAATCTGCCGCGGTAAAGCATCCAAAGAAAAGGACGCTAACAAACGATCTTTGTCAAAACTGATACCGTACTGCTCCGGATGGTTCCAATACGGTGTGCCAGGCATAGGAATGAAATGATGGATGGTAATTTCATCCGGCTGCAGGGCCAGCATAACATCCAACGACTTCATTTGCTCCTCGTACGAACCAGGTAGGCCAATCATCCAGCCAGTTTTGACGCGAATTCCGTGATTCCTACAGGCCTCAACCGCACGTTGCATTTGACGCAAGGTAGTGTGCTTATTAATTGCCTGTTGAATCTCAGGCGATCCCGTCTCAATGCCAAAGGAAACGACATCACAGCCAGCACGTGCCATGAAAAAGGCAGTTTCATCGGTAATACTATCCACGCGGGAATTGACCGACCAGCGGATGCCGAGATCAGCATCGCTAATCATGGCGCAGAGTTGCTTGAGACGTTTATGGTTCAGTGTAAATGTATCATCAACAAACACCAAACGCTTGTAGCCGAACTGGTTGACCGCGCGATCAATTTCCTTAAACACCCTATCGGCGGAATGAAACCGAATGCATTTACCCCAAATCGTCTTAGAAGCACAAAACTTGCAACTGAACGGGCAGCCACGTGAGGTCAGCAAAGGGATATTGTGTGTACTTTGTAAACTCAAATGCTTCAATCTCCGGCAGGGAAACGTCATCCAAATTCTGAATCTGCTGAACCGGATTATGCATCACACCCGAAGGAGTTAATTCGTCAAAGTACGATATCCCAGGAATGTCAGTAAAATCTTTTGTTCCACTTGCAATCTGACGCAGTAATTCTCGGAATGGCAGTTCTCCTTCACCGCGAACTACCACATCAATACCCAGTCGCAGAACTTCTACCGGCTCAACCGTAGCGTGCGCTCCTCCGGCGATCAGTAAACTTTCCGGTGCAGCTCGCTTAATCTGAAGGATAATGGCCTGTACCGCCAGATAATCAGCCGAAAAGATGCTGAATCCAATTATATCGGGTGGATTGGCGGCAACTCTTTCGATCAGATGATCATCGACGAGCATATCATGAACATCGACATCACAAAACTCGCGTGCGACCGGCACTAGATACGCCAAAGCAAGCGGGATTTGCCTGAAAGCATAAATATCCCGACGTCCGGTATCCAGGCACTTCACAAGCAACAATTTCAACCTTTTCTTCATGATTATCCTCCTTTTTCCTCTTGTTTTCAAAGATCAAATCACTTCAGCTTACTATTGAGGGGGCACTTCGTCAAGTTCAAAAATACCGATATTATAAAAACTCAACTTTCCTTTCAATTAACGTCGGTATTTGTTCGCCATCTGTCTGAATCTGGGCATGACCTAATTTTTGGTATAAAGGATCATACTGCCTGATGATCCCCTCCAGCGTCTGGTTATACAATCGAATCGACTCCAAGCAAAACGATATATGCTGATTGATTGTATGCGCGAATTCAGTATTCTTGTCGAAGCATTTATTAGCATGCTGATCGCAAAAAATAATCAGGCAGCAAACTCCGTTGCTGCCTTTAACTGGCATTATCGCTGATATGCCATATAGATAGATTTTCCAGATTACCTTGAAATAACAAATCTGTTTCCATACATCCCATCCCCACAATACTTTTCTGGGGTAAAAGATATCTTTCTCCAGCGGCCTATTAAACGAGGCGAGATCTTTTTTGGTGATCCTTATGTTTGAGCCATATGTAGAGAAGACGGTAATAAAATCACACATTTTAGCATCGGGCATAAGGAAATGGATGTATTTTAATCCAGCCTTGTCTCTAAACGTACGGGCTATATCCCGGAAAAAGTCTTCCGTTTTGACTATTTTCTGCTTTAGATTGGTTATTCGTTCGTCCATAGTTGCCTATTTAGGTAACATATATAACCGGCTACTATATACCCCCCTATGTTGCCTGTCAAGGCAACTTATCCACAGCCAACCTCTCGACTAATCTCGTGTAAATGATATACTGTTCTACACAATATGGTTGGCGAACTAATAAAAATCTTACGCAATAAACAAGGGATGGGTGTGATGGAGCTTTCTAAAAAGCTCGGCATTAACCGCATCTCGCTCTTTCGCATTGAAAAGGAACAGCGCCAACCGTCGGAAAAAACCGCTATAAAAGCATTCAAAGCGCTTGGGTTATCCGAAGAAGAGATTTACAAAATCTTCGTATTTGATGGGTTGTTAAAACTCGGTACCATCCCGGAAATCGCTAAGAAAAAAGAGGCGAAACTTTTCCTCAAGCGATTGAATAAAAAGAAACCGCATGGTAAAATAATATACGGATACCTCCAAAGAAAGCTTAAATAACCCTATGCCAACCAAGGCAAAAGCTAAAAAACAAAGTAAAGGGAAAATCCTCTTCGTGGAAGACGACAAGTTTCTGTCGGAAATGTTCCGGCAGAAGTTCGTGATGGAGGGGTACAAACCCATCATGGCTCATACCGCGATCTCCGCTGTATTGGCATTGCGCGATGAAAATCCCAAGGCGCTTATTCTTGATGTGGTCTTGCCTGATTCCGAGTGCTGGATGATCCTGGAATACTTCCGCAAGAAAAAAGATACCAAACCCGTACCCGTCATGATTTTGACTAACTGGGATAATGCTGAATACAAAACCAAAGCCGAACAGCTCGGGGCGGATGCTTTCATCGTAAAATATCAAACTACACCGGAGAAGCTAGTGGAAATCATGGAAGACCTGATAAAAAAATACGAGGCCAAGAAATAATTCCACACTACACATAAGCAACAAAAAACTCGCCGGTTTAAGCGAGATTTTTGATTGAGTTTATGTGTATTTTAAGGTATAATTACTTTACCAGTAACCAAATATATTATGAGATCTTGGGACGAAATTTTTGAGACCAACCCTAAATATAAGCCTTTAAACGATATTTTTTTGTTACGCCTATTATCAAAGGTTAAGCAAGAAAGTAATGCGGCTTTCAAAAAAATCGTTGATTTAGGCTGCGGTACGGCCGATACCGTTTTTCAATTCGCGCGATTAGGTTTTTCCGTGGAAGGTATTGATGTTTCAAGCGTTGCCTTGAAAAAGCTTAAAGAGAAACTTGTATCTAAAGAAACGAAAAATATCAATCTTAGACACGGCGATTTGAATGTTTTTTCTGAAAAAATTGAAGCTGATATTTATTTTTGTAGTTTTGTATATGCTTTTATTGAGAATAAAGAGCATTTTTTGAAGTATGTGTCAGATTGTATGACTCAACGGTCAGTTTTCATCTTAATCACACCAGTTACATACAAGAATATATCTTATCTCGAAACCGATAAGCCAAATATTGCTGTTGATTTTGAAGCGACAAAAAATATTCTCAGTAAATATTTTTCATCAGTTGAGGAATACCATCACGATTATGTTGGGGTACGCGAAGATTATGTTACATTTTTTATAAAAAAATAGGAGACCATTCTCATGGTCTCCTTTGACGTCAAAAGAGACTTCTCTGACTAACGGCAACTAGAGCCGCAGCTGGAACCGCATCCGGACCCACTACAGCCGCCACCGCTGCAGCCGCTTCCACAATCCGTGGAAAGGCGAGGCTTACCATCAGGTCTGCCTGCTTTGACCTCAGCGACACTTCGCGGAGCGAACACTTGGATTCTGTCCACTCTGCGCCAGTGGTTAAATGTACGCATGTTCTCCATGCATACCTCCTTGGTTATGGTAAGCCTTTATGACTTACCGGTTGAAAGAACGGTTGCAATTAGTATCGTACGTCAACTTGATCATTTCCAGCATTGGGGATCCGCAGACTTCCATGATCCGGTTGCGCAATGCGATACGGCGGGGCAACCACGGCAATAAGTAAACAATTCACACTCGTTGCATTTTTCGAAATTTTCGCGAATGCGATACTCGTTGAGTGAGTCACTCATGAATAACTCGTCGAATTGCTGTTCTGGAACTTTACCGATAGGACTTGTGAATCTCCGACAAGCATAGACCCTGCCATCCGCAAGAACAGTCAAATGAGAAACTGCCATTCCACACCCGCCAACTATAATGCCATTGGTAGGTTCGGGCTTGAAAAGACCCTTTTCCATAAGATACAAATTCCATAAGTGATCTTTCAAAGGGAATCGCGTACCACGCTCATATAGCTCGTCATAGACTTGCCACATGTCGTTGAGAAAGCTTCTGTACTCTGAGGGTGAGAATAGCAAATCATTTTCTGTTTTTGAATTTGGACAGTATCTTGCGAAGGTGCACGATGCAACCCCGCGATTCACGAGCATCCTTGTGAGCCCCGGGATATCTTTAGCATTGGTTCGCGATACGGTCGACATAATGCCGACCCCGATACCATTTCGTTTGAGTATATCCGCAGTGGCAAGCGTCGCATTGAATGAACCTTTCTTGCGAAAGGAATCATGCATCTCCTCTAGCCCATCGAGTGACATTTGATAGTCAAGAATTCCCAAAGAATGCATTCTTGAAGCGACTGCATCCGTTATGTGAAACGGATTACCCATGAGGCTTATACGAATTCCCATGGAATAAATAAATTCGGTGAGCTCCCAGAAATACGGACTAAGGATTGGATCGCCACCAGTCATAAAGATTCTTGGCGTGACATCAAGCCGAAGTCCAGCGTCTCGAAAATTTTCAGCAATCTTTTTCAAGGTTGCAAGCGTCATCGCTCGGGAACCTCGAATTTCTGTTATGGCATCTGGTGAATTGAACAGATAGCAGTGTGAACATCTCTGATCGCATTCAGCCGTTATATGCCACTGGATGGAAAAGAAGGGTTTTTGTTCCATTCTAAGTTCCTTTCAAGCGGCTTTCCGCAAGTATAGGACAACAAGGGTCGGCGAAAATACAAAATGATTCGCAACCAGTGCATCCAATTTGTGTCGAATTCAAATATGGTAATTTAATTTCTTCTGCCATATTTGACGTTACTTTGGCTGGTGCTATCGAGCTTGCTTCAGGGTTATGGTTATAATTAACTTTCATTGAATCGCTCCTTTTAAATTGTCAACGTTCAGTATTAAGTAATGCTAAGCTTATGATATTATTAAGTCAAGCGCCGTCGCGACGGCGCTAGTATAAATTGTAGCTAAGTTAAAAAAGTCTTTTTCCCCCTATTTAATAACCATAAACAAAAAACTCGCCGGTTTAAGCGAGATTTTTTATATCTACAACTAAACTATTTCAGAAAACCCTTGATCCGAGACATCATTTCGCGTAACGGAATTCTTGATTTTACGATAAAATCAAGCGCGCCCAAAGCCATGGCTTTTTCCGCCATTTCCTGTTTATCCAAATTCGTCACGATTACCGCGGGAATATTTTTGGTATCGGGATCGGATTTAAGTTTCTCCAGCACTTGGATGCCAGTCATGCCGGCCATCAATAAATCAATCAATATGAGGTTAGGTTTTTCTTTTTTTGCACGCTCCAGTCCTTTCTGGCCATTTTCCGCGGAAATAAAATCGTAACCATCTAGCTCAAACTTGGTTTGGTAGAGCATGATTTGGTCTTTGTCGTCTTCGATGAGTAGGATTTTTTTCATAGCTATTTACAGTATAGCTTATTCCTTGCTTATGATCAACGCATCATTACTATAAACAAACGATTGCCTGTAAGTTAAATTTTGAGCGCTTTCTTTACTCTCGCTACTAATTCCGCGGGTAAGATTTGTGTCTTGATAATGAAGTCAACGATCCCGAGTTCCTGGGCTCGCGCTTTCAATTCTTTTTTCGCCAGGTTTGTGAGGATAATAACCGGAATATTTTTAACGGCTTCGTCCGCTTTCAGCTTTTCCAATATATCCACGCCACTCTCATTGATAAGTATGAGGTCTAAGAGTATTAAATCTGGCTTTTCGGTTTTCGCGGTTTTGATGCCCTCGGCGCCGGTTCGGGCCGAGAAAAACGCAAAGCCTTCTTTCTCGAATTTAAAGCGATACATGAAAATTTGGTCTTTATCGTCTTCGATGATGAGAATTTTCACTTTAGTATTCATAGTTGTTATTATATCATTAGTGATTGACAAAAGATATATTGAATGTTAGTATTTATTGATTTATTAAACGTACTTTAAAAACAAGGAGATTCTCATGCTGGAAAATACAGCGGGCATCAAAGAGCTAATCGCAATCATGAAACGTCTTGACGCTGGCATAATCAGCACGCGAGCGGCTCAAACAGCGGTGGTAAATGTATTGATTGCAAGCGGTTGCCAAGTGGCTCATGAAGGTTCGGGATTATTCCGTGTCTATAAGGAATATTTCCGGAACCCGACGATCCACGCGCAAACTGTTACGAAACGGCTAAACATGAGTCGTGCCCAGTTACTCGAGGCACATCGGTTACTGCAGAGTTCCCGACTTCTTGCCAGTGCATGGCAGGGCAACCTATACCCGAGATCACTTCTGGTCCGTTATGGTGTTCAGCTTACCCGCTACCTTGATGACAATCCGGATTTCATTGATTCCATTATCGGGGGACAGCCGAGCATATATATGTTGGAAATACATCCAACAAAGGGCGCGTGCACCTACGCGTGCAGAATGTGCCTGTGGAGCGGGGGTGGCAAGTTTACTGCCAGACAAATGAAAACTGATGCCGGAAAAAGCTTGTTGTCAACGGAACGCTGGATTAATCTCTTGGCCGAGGCGAAAGATTTAGGCGTTCGACGAGTGATTATTTCCGGCGGTGGCGAACCTCTGCTGGATGAGAAGAAATTCAGCGGAGTGACCGAAGCGGCAAAACGTTTGGGGATCGAAACGATGATCTACACAAACGGACGTTTGCTTACCAAACTTAGCGAAAAGGCAATGGATGCAATACTGAGTGCTGATTGGTTGAGGATCAGTATGCATGCAGCAACGCCTGAAGTATATGCTAAACTCATCAACCGCCCTTTGGGTCGCAGGGATCTTGAATTCGTCAGCCGAGGAATCGAACGATTAGTCACCATGAAGACCGTACACCGCTCATCGCTGCACATTGGCATCGGCGTCGTTATTCAAGAGGTTAACTTCGATCAAATTCCCATGTTGGCAAAATTCGCTGAACAGTCCGGAGTGAACTTCCTGGATATACGGGGCGACTGCATCGGCATCTCTGAAACACTTTCACCAGTGCAACTTGAAACTGTGTTTCGAGACCTTCGTGATGTCAGGGATCGATCAATGAATTACGCACTGCCGTTCAAGCTCACTATTGCCGATGATCTTCTTTTGCAAATGGAACGCTGGCAAGAAATGGCGCTGACGCCACCGCATCGGTGCTGGATACCCGTTCTTCGCCCAGCTATTGATCCCTACGGTACAGTGTGCGCTTGTGATTCCATCGGAGAACCGTACACCAGATCTATTTCACCAGATGTGTACGTGTTCGGTTCGTATCATGCCATGCCACTGCAGTCGCTTCTTGCATCTGCGTTGCGTAAGCCACTTGGTATATGGTGCAAACACTGTATGCCGGGTCAGCTTGCGTTGAACGCGCTGTTTGAAAAAATCGTAGCGGATTATCAGCTGGGGATTCTGCCGAGAGATCAACCGTACTTTTTCAATGATAACGGGGAATCACTGTGATTTCCCATTTTTTATTTGTTGGAAAAGAACGTTCAACGCGGCGAGTGTTATGCCGCATTTGATTTTATTTTCTCCAATCATTTTCTTCATCTGACGAATTGGAATTGTGCGAACTTTCATTATCAACTCGTCTGATACCTGATTTTGTGCATCAGTCACTTGTACGCAGTTTGTAGCCATAAAAATATTAGCTACGATGCTTTCATGCCCCGGGGCGATAAAAAACGAGCCGATTTTTTCCCAATTTCGCGCGTGATAACATGTTTCTTGCAATAATTCGCGTTTTGCCGCCTGAAGATCAGTTTCACCCTTATCGGTGGTACCGGCTGGTAATTGTAAAATTACCCGCTGAATAGGGTATCGGAATTCTTCTATAAAAATTATTTTATTTTTACCGACCAACGCCACGATGAAATTGGCATGCGGACGTTCAACAACGCCATATATTCCCTGTGTGCCGTCGGGTCTTTTTACCTTGTCTTCCCGCACGCGAAACCAAGGATTTTTATAAGCGATTTTTGAGTTGATTTTTTGCCAATTCCCTGCCATATAGATTAGTTACTTTTCACCAACGGCAGGCTTATGTAGAAAGTCGACCCTTTACCCATCTCGCTCTCAACCCATACCTTTCCTTTGTGACCTTCAATGATCTCTTTGACGATGAAGAGTCCGAGACCCGAGCCGTCCGTGTACATCGCCGTGGCGTTGGACGCGCGGGCGAATTTCGCAAACAGCTTGGGGATTTCTTCTTTGGGAATACCAATACCGTTGTCCTTAATTTTAATTATGAGATTAGTATTCTCCTGCGCGATTGATACTTCCACCATCCCTTTGGTCTCACGTTGGCTGCGCGCTTCTTTTACCATCCTAGTTGACGGTGTGTACTTCAAGGCGTTCGAGATCAGATTCCCGATGGCCTGATCCAGGTATTTTCGTTCTCCAATAATCGCACCCATGGGCTTGCTCGGTTTCTGCCATTTTAGCTCAATATTTCTTTCTCTGGCGTCCTCGTTCGCGCTCTTCACCGCGGCATCTACCACGTCTTCAAGCTGGATGGCTGGGGAATCGGGACGGAGTGATAACTTCTGGCTGTCGAAATCCGAAGCCGAGAGAATGTCGTTGATGATAACCTCCAGCTTGTCGGACTTGTCCTTAATGGTTTGCAGAAATTCGTTTTGTTTGGCTTGAGGCAGTTTCGCGAGATCCCCTTCAAGCATCATAGAAATGATGCCACGGATCAAGGATACCGGGGTTCGGAGTTGATGTGAAGAGATATCCAGGAATTCCGACTGGGTTTTGAGCATCTTCTTGAGTTTGGCGGTGGCAGACTCCACCATTTCCTCCATGTTGTTGTACAGCCGGGCGTTTTCAACCGCGATTGAGGCTTGGTTGGCGACGGCTTCCAGCAATCCTAAATCCTCTTTGGTATACGCATCTTTACTAACCTTCTGACCAAGCACTATAATACCGATGAGTTTGTCTTTGACTAAGAGGGGCAGGCAGATGTGCGCCTCAATGCGCTGCATATTGGCCTTGAGCTTGGCGATTTCCGCTTTACCACCGTTGCCATTCGTCTGAAGCGACTCTAGCTCCTGGTACAACACCGGTTTTCTGCTTTGCTTTAAGTAATTGGTCAGGAAATTATTCCGTACCAGTGAAATGCCGTTTGACTCGGTAAACCCCTCAGTGCGGTATATTTTGTAGTTCGAGGACTTTTCGTCATAAAGAAGCACTCCGGCACGATCCAAATGCATCGTTTGTTTTATCGTAGTGATGATGGA
>CAZGDO010000030.1:0-14751 GCA_964524365.1 uncultured Gammaproteobacteria bacterium
CGCGCATCGAAATCGGGCGAAGGTGTTGTTTTAAAAAATATGTATCTTGCTGTTTTTTTGATCGCCGAAACGCGATAAACCCAAAAACCCCATACCACGGCATAATAACTAAAAATGAAATATGAAAATTTTGAATATATGCAAACGGCAATCCCGAAAACCAAGTTAAAAAAGAGGTTATAAAACGCAAAAAAATAAATGGAAACATTCCCAAGATAAGAGCAATTGATTGATGTAAAAAACCGGCAATCAGAACTGGCACGCCAAGGGCCATCACAAGAGGGACAAAGGGTAGTACAACCATGTTCGTAAAAAGACTGACGAGCGAAACACCGCCGAAAGACAGCGCAATCAATGGAGCCGTCATGATTGTAGCAGCAAAGGTAGTCTGAAGATTTTCACGTATGCCAAAACGGGTGCTAATAAACAAAAAACGTGGTGACAGAACATCCTGATATAAAACACCAATCGTTGCCAGAAACGACAACTGAAAACTGAGGCTCCAGCGCAGCAGCAGAGGGTTTTCGAAAAGCATAATTGATGCGGACAACAGCAGTAATGCTATAGATGAAGAAGGTCTACCACGAACACGGGCTAGGAGCATGAAACTGGCTAGTATGCCCGCTCTCACGACTGGAGCAGAAAACCCAACAAGAAAAATAAATAACCAAATCACTATCAGACTGGCGATGGTCGAACTTTTCAAGCCTAAACCAGTCCGTCGGAAAAGCGAGTTTATGACAAACGCAAAAATGGTAATATTAAAACCAGAAAGCACGACGACATGGGTCGTTCCGGTTCGTTGCAATACCTGATCTAGGTCATCTGAAAAATTTGATTGCTTCCCGAGCAACATACCAGCGAGCAAATCTGATTCTGGACTCGGCAGTGCTTTAAAAAGTATTATCGATAATGCGTTTCGAATGTAGGGCAATCCAGATTGCTTGTTGGATTCGCGTGTAAGAATTTCAGCGTCCGAACAAAATGCAATTTGCTTGTGAGTCGCAACTATAGCTAACTCAAATGATTCGGAAAACGCGTTGCACCGTATTTGGATTTTATCGCCTTCACGTATCCCATGTTCGTATGTTGAAAAACGAATCGTGCCAGAAGGAGTTTTTATGCGTATGAGTAATTGAGATTTTTTGATCGAAATATCAGTAATATGCCCTAAAAAAATCTGCGGCGTTTGAGAAATTGTTTGCACGTGAAGATTCTCATAATTTACTACTGCATGCCTCACGAAAAGCAGTCCCGCAAACGCAATAAAAAAACAGGCGGACGCAAAAAATACCTTGCGCTTCCAGACATACAAAATAATGAATAAAGCAAAAACAATAAAAAATAAAACCCAGATTTCCAAGCCATACAGAAAAGAGCCGAGTGAGACACCAGCTATCAGGGCAGCATTCAGATAATAAAATATCTTTCCTGCTGACATATATTGTACTATCAGAATAAAAAGAATCCGCCCCGAGGTCAAGACCGTACGGGGCGGGTCAAAAGTTGCAAAGGACATTAGCCGACTGTCACCGCTTTTGCCAAGTTCCTGGGCTGATCAACATTACATCCACGAAGAAGACCCAAGTGATACGCAAACAGCTGTAAGACGACGACCGCGAGAATGGTCGACAATTCCGGAGGAGCGTCGGGGATGGTAATGACATCGTGCACGATCTTGTGCATTTCATCATCACCTTCAGAACAAATGCCGATGATGCGCGCACCACGGGCGCGCAATTCCTTAATGTTATCATACACCTTGGAGCGGACGTGATCGCTTGTCGCGATAATGAAGACAGGATACCCCGGTTCGATAATCGCGATAGGTCCGTGTTTCATCTCACCAGCGGGCTGAGCCTCACGGTGGATATACGCAACCTCAATCGCTTTTAACGAACCTTCAAGAGCCGCGGCAAAACTGAATCCGCGCCCAAGGAACATCGCCGAAGAATAATCCTTGAGTTTCTGGGAAATCGCTTTAATTGCATCGTCATGGGCAAGCACCTGCTCAATCTGTTTCGGAATTGCTTCAATAGCACGACAAAACCGCATACCATCGTCAAGCGACATCCCATCTCTTCGAGCGAGAAGCAACGTCATCATGGCGCAAACCATGACCTGAGCAGAAAACGCCTTAGTAGACGCAACGCCCATTTCAACACCGACACGAAGATACACACCGGCATCAACCTCACGAGCGATGGTCGAACCAACCACGTTGACAATGCCGATTTTTAATCCGACGTTTTTGCGCTTCATCTCATCAAGCGCTTCGATGAGGTCTGCGGTTTCGCCAGACTGTGACAAAAAGACAACAACAGTCTTTTTAGGGTCACAGCCAGCTAAGATGGTATCCCACGCGACTTCTGATGCGAGCTTTGCTTCGGCGTGCTTATTCAAGTACAGCCGGAACATCCGTGCGCCGATCATCGCTGCGTGATACGAGGTACCAGAACCGATAAAAAAGATGTGTTGTGCTTTTTCAAGCCGATCCATAATCTCACCGGACCCCTGCAGTCCGCCAAGCCTGACATCGCCCTGCTCAAGCAAGAGTCTACCCCGAATCACATCAATCAGTGTCTGGGGTTGAGTCATGACCTCCCTGCGCATAAAGTGTTCATACCCATCCAAGAGAACATCTTCGATCGTGCCCTCAACATCCGTTAAAGGAATGCTGAGTTGTTCATCGCCGAATGAATACTCTTGAGCTTCGCCGTTTTCAATTAAAACGATTTGACCGTCGCTCAAATATTTTACTTTCTTAGAGCAACCGACAAAAGGCTCGGCCGTTGATGCTATTATGAACGTGTTGTCTGCCAGCTTCGCATAGCAGAGCGGGCTTCCCATCCGGATACCGATAAGCGTGTTCGGATGATCTTTATGCATAATAACCAAGCCGAACGTACCACGAAGCATCTTCACAAGCATTAAACTGGCTTGCTTGATATCACCATTGCATTCACCGTAGCAGTGACGAAAAGCATACACGATCAATTCCGTATCAGTTTCTGACTTCAGAACTGCGTGCCATTCCTTAATCGCACGTCGGCGCAACTCGGCGAGATTGTCGCTTTCGAGCATACCATTATGCACAAGTGCGATTTTTTCATCATCAGTATGCGGGTGAGCGTTCAACTGATTCGGCTCGCCGTGTGTCGCCCACCGGGTATGGGCGATACCCCATGTGATCGGTTCAACAAACGGATGTTTGAGAACCCACTCAACGAAGGTATCATAATTTCCGCGCTCTAACTTGTCCTTAAAAACAACAAGTTCCCCATTTTCCACGACAGCAATGCCCGCGGAATCATATCCTCGCTGTAACAGACGACGGAGTTTTTCGAGAAGTTTTTCTACGATCCCCTCAGTGCCGATATAACCTACAATTCCACACATGTCATACCTACCTTTCCTGTATGTCTATTGTTAATGTTCAACCTAAAAATAACGGTCTAAATACCTTACCGCTCTTTAAGACTATACGTCAAACGTATATTACCCCTTCGAATGTTCCCTCAAAAAATGTTCAATAAACGGCAAAATGTCTCCGTCTAACACGCGGTGCGTGTCTTGAGTCTCATACTTTGTGCGATGATCTTTTACCATGGTATATGGGTGCAATACATAGGAACGAATTTGATTCCCCCACTCCGCAGATTTGAATTCTCCACGTAAATCCTGTTTTTCTTTTTGTAGTTCTTCGATCGCGATCACGTGTAATTTCGATTTCAGGATCTTCAATGCGGTTTCTTTGTTCTGTTGCTGAGATCGTTCATTTTGGCAGCTAATGGTAATCCCCGTCGGTATGTGCACGACACGAACAGCAGAATATGTTGTATTCACGGATTGACCACCATGACCTGACGCCATAAACGTGTCGATGCGTAAATCTTTTTCATCAACTACGATATGATCAACATCTTCAAATTCAGGAACAACCTCAACGAGCGCAAAACTTGTATGGCGCATTTTCTCAGCATCAAAGGGTGAAATGCGAACCAGTCGATGCACGCCCGCTTCAGTCTTAAGCATGCCGTATGCGTATCTGCCAGTTATATGTATCATAACGCGTTTCATACCCGCTTCTTTCCCGCGCTGTTCTTCAATAATAACCGCTTGCCAGTGTTGTTTTTCTGCAAAACGCAGGTACATCCGTTCTAATATCTCAGCCCAATCTTGCGCGTCGGTTCCGCCACTCCCCGCATGAATGGTGAGATATGCGTTACGCTGATCGTAGTCGCCACCAAAAAACAAAAGGAGTTCTACGTCGTCATATCTTTTTTGCAGATCCCTAAATTGTTTCTCGAGATCTTTTTTTATTTCTTCATCGTTCTCACGTTGAGCAATGGCATCCAACTCAATGAGCTCAGCAACATCATGCGTTAATGATTCCCAACGTTTAACCTCTTTGTCTAGTTCCTCGCGCTCACGTGAAAGACGTGTCGCTTTTTCTTGGTTGTCCCAAAAACTCGGGCTAGACACGAGTGCGTCAATTTCAATTATCCTATGGCGTTTTCCGTCCAGGTCAAAGAAACCTCCGCGCCTTGTCGAGCTTCGACTTGAGCTCTTGTAGCTGGCTTGTGCGTAAATCCATACGACAAGTGTACGTAAGTTCTCTCACAAACGCAAGATGTGATATACTAAAAACAAAGATAAATATGGTTCATAGCATTACGGAGGGATCGTCCTATACAAGGACAGTCCGCACCTTTGCGTTTTGAAATTGTTCATTAAAAACATACATACCGCGTGAAAGGAGCAAGTTATGACACGCACAGTTTTACCCGACACTATCAAAGAGCAGATGAAAACCGTCACGCACTTTGAGCTTCTGTTTACTGATGTTTTGGGTCGTGAAAAATCCATGAGCATCACGGAACAGGAAATTTGGGAAATTATCAAAGAAGGTCAGGGATTCGATGGATCCTCAATTCAGGGTTTTGTCCGTCTACATGAATCCGACCTTATGGCAGATGTCAGATTCCGCTCATTCCGAAAACTGCCGGCATCACTCAGTAGTAACGGACATGAAATCGGTATCTTCTTCTGTGATATCAAAACCACGGACGGAAAGCCGTTCGAAGGCGATCCACGACAGTGCCTGAAACGGGCACTCCGCAAAGCCAAGCGGATGGGATACGACTTTTTTGTCGGTCCTGAACTGGAGTTTTTCATCTTCCCAGATGACAAGACTCCTGAACCGCTCGATTACGGCGGATACTTCGATGCCGTCCAAAACCCTATTGTCATCGAGGCCGTGGACACCTTGAAAAAGATTGGCATTCATGTCGAATGCAGTCATTCCGAGGTAGCCCCATCGCAATACGAAATTGACGTGAAATACGCCGATGCGTTAACGATGGCCGACCAGGTCATGCTGATTAAGCGAGTCATTAAAAGCATTGCTCATAAGCATGGGAAGTACGCGACGTTTCTCCCGAAACCGATATTCGGTGAGAACGGCAGCGGGATGCACACACACATGTCTCTATTCAGGAAAGGACACAATGCGTTCTTCGATGGACGCCACCCCATGAACCTCTCCGTGCTTTCCCGACGCTTTATGGCCGGCATCCTGAAATACGTCCCCGAGTTTACCCTGGTGACCAATCAGCTTGTAAATTCTTACAAGCGAATTGTACCGGGATTCGAAGCTCCATGCTACGTTTCCTGGGGACGAAAAAATCGCTCCTCACTTGTCCGTGTGCCTGGCTACCGCGAAGGCAAAGAAAAGGCAACTCGAATCGAACTTAGATCGCCAGATCCTGCGTGCAATCCGTACATTGCTTTCGCTGCAATGCTTGAAGCGGGTCTTTTGGGTGTTCGTGAGAAATTACGACTCAGTGCCCCGATCGAAGACAACATCTTTGAAATGAGCCCTGAGATGCGGGAGCAGCTTCACATCACCATGCTACCTGGTTCGCTAGAGGCAGCAATCACGCTTGCCGAATCAAGCAGCTTTTTATGGAAAGCGCTTGGCCCTCATATTTTAGACGCGTTGTTAAACAACAAGCGTCACGAATGGGAAACGTACCGGACTCACGTTAGCGAATGGGAAATCAAAGAACAGATGGCTCTTGTCTAACCAAAATCCCCCGCAGGAAAGTATCTTGCGGGGGAAAATTTTTATTCAACTTATGATGTAGGCAGCTCGTCTAATTTCACTGTTATATCCTGCTCATTGTCATCCCTGAGTAGCTTAATGGTCACTTCATCGCCGGGTGAAAAATTCTGAATCAATCTCGAAAGGGTCGTATCCCCCTCTATCTTTTGGTCATTTATCTGCAAAATTATATCACCCTCTTTAATGCCAGCACGATCTGCTGCACTATCAGGAACAACTGCAGGCTCTTTCGCGCTCGAACCTTTCACAACTAATGCTCCATACTCAACTGATAAATCATTCTGCTTTGCGACGTCCGCAGTTACCGTTAAATACCGAACACCGAGCATCGGACGGACTACGCGTCCTGTTTTTTGTACACTTTCAACTGCTTGCTTAATTTCATTTACAGGAATCGCGAATCCAATCAGCTGTCCTTGTTCGCTTATTGCGGTGTTGATCCCAATTACCTGACCGTCAAGATTTAATAATGGACCACCAGAATTTCCGGGATTAATCGCTGCGTCAGTCTGAATAACATTATCAAGTATTTCTTGTGCGCCTTGCCCGTCTCCCGCGGTTACTGTTCTTGAAAGACCTGAAACTATCCCTTTGGTCACTGTATTCCGGTATTCACCAAGTGCGTTTCCGATAGCAATAACACTTTCACCGATTTGCAACACACTCGAATCTCCAAGTTGTAATGTTGTGAGCTTGGCTGGCGCTTCAATTTTTACAAACGCAAGATCGTTGAGCGGATCTGTGGCAATAACTTTTGCAGGATACGATTCATGATTATTAAGTAAGACGGTATATTCAGCTTCGGGGTCAGAAACAACGTGTTTATTCGTTACGATAAATCCATCTTCTCCGATGATAAACCCAGAACCTCCACCGATTTCTTGTTTCCCGCTTGGTGGCGTTATATTCGATGGGAAAAAGAAATCATTAAATGGATTCGTCCCCGTCGAATTGTAAAATTTGCTGAGGTCTTTTGTTACGATAATACTAACAACAGATTCGTTCGCATCCTTTACTACATTAATCGTCTGCGATTCTTCTTGTACAGAGACAGTCTTCGTGTTCACTTGTTGAGCGCTTTGCTGGACAGCAAATGTATTTTTAAGCGAATTCGTCAGGTTATCAAACGCACCGTTTGAAGCAAAGAGTGCGCCTGATATTCCCCCAACAAGCACACTGATAATAACGACCATCGTCATTAATCGCCCCAACGGGACAGTCACCATGTGAGGAGATCGTTTTTTCGGTGTAATTTGTTTTTCGTCACCCAAAATTGGTGAGTTGGTAAATTGTTTAGTTGGTATTGGCATAAAGATATTTTAAATGATAAATCAATAAGAAAATCGCGTACGCGCAGGAAGTATACGGCCTTCTTATTCCTGTTTTTTCTCTAGAGTTGCAATGTACTCTCTTAAATCAACAAATCTATACCCAGCCTCACGAACTTGTTGGATTATCTGCGGGAGCGCATCTGAAATTGTCACGTGACCGAAATTCATCCAGATAATGCCCCCTGGTTTTATGTGATCAGTCACAGCGCGGATCACATCATCACTGGTTGAATCTTCTTTCCAATCTAGTGAATCGATGTCCCACAGAATTGGACAATAGCCATCATCACGAATCGTTTGCGAAATCGCGGTATTTTCTTTATTGAATGGCGGTCGAACAAAATGCGTTGGACTTTTACCAATCGCTGTCTCAATTTTTATCGTCGCATTATCTAGCTGCGTTCTTACATCACTTGCCTCAAGAGTTGTAAAATCAGCATGCGAATCACTATGATTGCCTATGCCAAAACCATCGGTTGAAATTTTTTGCAAAATATCCGCATGCGCGCTTGCGAAGTCGCCAGTAACAAAAAAGAAGGCTGGCACGTTTTCGTTTTTTAGCGTAGTGAGTATTTGATCCGCGTGATCAGTAATTGAGATTGTATCAAAGGTAAGTGCGATAATTTTTTCATCCGTTGCTATTGACGAAATAGTTCCGTCACACGCCTGCTTTGTTGATTCAGCGCCAACAGCAGTATCACTACTTTCACTTAACGGAAGATTCACTCCATTTAAGACAGACTCAAGGGTTTGGATCTCGTCAGAATTCGCATTAATATTATCAGACGATGATCCAGATCGTGAAAGCACTTTAATACCAAGAAAAATTCCCACAATTACAACGGCAGTCACAACTAATGTTGTAATACCTCGAGCTCGTGAACTTGACCCGTATTTTTGGCTATTTGTTGAACGTCTATAGTTCGGCATTTGTACCAATGAGTGTACTAAACATTCAGATGTTTTTCAAGTATGGGGACTGCCGCAGTTCGTACTGGTGTATTGCGACGCGAGCTAACGCATACACAGCGAACAACACCGCTGTATAGCCAATATCACCTAGTAACATATTCCGAAAGAAAGGAATACCTGCCACATACGAAGCAAATAACCCACTAAGGCCTTTTGGGTAAAGGGGAGTAAACATCCACACTGCCCAATTTGTAATAAGAAAAAATTGTACCGATGCGGCTACTGAGCCGAACACAAGATACATCGGGCGGATTTTGGTTCGGAGTAGATATCCAATACCTGCTGCGAGCATCATAGACCCCCACGTGAATATCATAATGTTGTGAAAACCTAAAAAAATATCAGAAAATGCCATAACAGAAACTGGTAGCACGATGCCCCATTTTCGTGGCATGACAGCTCCCGCGAAAAGACCGACTGCGCCGACGGCTGTAAGATTCGCTGGATGTGGCAGAAGTCGAGTAGCAATACCAAACAATACTAAAACAGTTGCGATCCCACCTAGTAGAAGTGTTTGTTGTTTTTTTGTCATACAGACTAAAAATCTATCCCTTTGTGGGCAATATACCCTTTGTAATACAAATGTTTTACCATTTTCATTTCAGTCACCGTATTGCACTGTGCTAGTATTTTCGGATATTTTCGATGTCCAGTCAAGACAAGGTGGACTCGCCCTCCCCTTGCGTGTGCCCGAACTCGCTTCAGTATTGCAACCACGGCATCAGCTGAAAAAAGCTTTTCCTCAACGCACGAAATTATCTCATCAAGTACGACTAACCGCCATCTACCAGAAAGAATGGATTTTTCAGCTAGGCGCAACGCAGCTTCTGCGGCACGTACATGTATCGCGAGTGCTTTTTTATCTCCAAGAATGCCAACAAATCCGCGACCTCGAACTTCAACATCAATACCGAGTTTTGTGAGCGCTGCCCGTTCTCCTGATGGCCAATCTAAACTTTTAAAAAACTGAAAATACAAAACTGGCCAACCATATCCTCTCGCGCGTGTGGCCGTTCCTATTGCGGCACTTGTTTTACCTTTCCCATCACCAATATAGCAGAGAGTCATTCCACCTGGAAAAGGCCGTAAAGATTTTTTGACGCGAGGACGCGCCTGTCTTGACTGCATATCTCCTTTACTGTATCGTATGGCGCACAAAAAGAAAAGGGAAGGTCCCTATGCTCATTTCTGATTTGGAGCACGTTGCACGAAATGTCCCAAGAATCCCACGATGGCCCGATGAGGACGTTGTGAAAAAATTTTTGCAATTTGTGCGCGAAGCGTCCACAGTAAGTGAAATCTATAACGGGTTACGCATCCTTCGTTCATTTCGGCCTATTGTCTTCAGTCGGATTTATCAATACATACGACGTCGGTACGCCAATGATTGCACGTTCCTAAATCAATTTGAACAGTGTCTAAAAGATGCGCGAACTCGTACACATGATGTTCACTAAAAAAGCTCTGACGCCTGAACGTGTGTTGGAGCTTTTTTGTAGGTCATATTGACAAAAACTACATTCCATGATAGAGTCTGCGGTTTACTAATTACTCATTTTAATTCTATGGAAGACTTCTACCAAGAAATCAACGACATGGAAGCACAAGTACAAAACCTTGGACTGACCGGCGTTGTCGACGCATTAGCAGATATGAAGGGTGAGGTTGAAAAATACAAAAACCATTCACACCTTATTCTGTTGTAAGAGGAATAAAAAATCTCAACGGAAACCCCGAGGGGATTTTTTATTTGACCAGAATCTTAACAGGGCTATACTTAAAGTAGCCCTTTGGCTGGTATTCTACAACGTATCAGCGTGTTGTACCTGCAACACACGGAATGACTGATCCGTTATTAGTCTCTACCTATCATCTAAATCATTCCGCGCCCTCTTCTTCCCTCACATGCTCAAAGAAGAGGGTGTTTTTTATTGACAAACACATGACACTCGCTTAGGCTACAAAAACACAAACGTTCTTTTTGAAAGGAGAATCAAATTGTTCCACAAGACTCTTGCCTTACCAAATGGTTGGACGTACGAGGATGCAAAAATACGTTTACTAGAAGCGCAAACATACGCCGAAGAGCATGAGGATCTAGAACTGTCCGTTGCATTTGCTGATGACGACGGCGAGATTAATCAGCTCTTTGTCCATTTAGAGGAAAACAACACCCGTGAACGCATCGTCATCCTCACGCCACATACCCCAACCAAGCGAGCGGAAATCGGATTCATGTCTGATGCTGAATTCGACTATCATCAGATCTTTGATATGATTTTCACGCTCGATAAACATCTCCCTTTTACTACTCCGCCCGATCCTTCATAAAAGGACCGGGCGATTTTTTTAACAAAAAGTTCTCTGCCCTGTAGTATCCAAAGACTTTAAAAAAGGAGTGACTCATGACCCTTAAAGAACTCGAGCTCATTGCACAAGAAAAAGAGACACGCGACGCAAAGGCATTTCTTAAGGCGCTCGCTGAATATTGGACCGAACGCAAAGAAACCATGACAGTGATGCATTACAAACGCTGTCTTGCTCTGATGGAAAAACACCGGAAAGACCTGTATGTAATATTAGATCAGCGTCTCGAAGCGATCTTAGTCTACCGGTCAAAAAATCCGTTATCGTATCTCTAAACCCCCACTCGTCACTCTTGTGAGGGTTTTCGCATTATATAACGAACTTTTTTTCTTCCCATTTTACCCAACCAATAAAAGCCCTAGTTGCGTAAATACCAGTACTCTGCTACGCTTGTGCCAAGCGATCCTTAGGGTAATTCTAATTTACGTTAGAGATAAAGGTCTTCCCTTAGAGAGCGTACATTACAATTAAACAGTCCGTATTTCATGGAAAAGAAACTGTACGTAGGAAACCTTTCCTATAACGTGACAGATGACCAGCTCAGATCTCATTTTGAGCAGGCCGGCTCCGTGGAATCAGCAAACGTGATTGTCGACCGTCAGACAAACCGATCAAAAGGATTTGGTTTTGTCGAAATGGCTTCAGAAGATGAAGCAAAAGCAGCGATCGACACATTAGACGGTAAAGAAATGGACGGCCGCCCACTGCGCGTCAGTGAAGCTCGCCCAATGACAGACCGCCCACGCAAGCGATTCTAGGAAAGTCTCGTAAATTAAACAAAAAAGCCCTAAGGAAAACCGCGGGCTTTTTTGTTTTAAAAAAAACCGGCGAGTAAAACTCCACCGGTTACTTTTGGTCTGCATGAAACGCGCTTATGCGCCCACATGCGGGAATGCAAGCGTCGTATTGCAATCAATATTCGGACACTTGATTGTTGAACCGTCGCCGTCCAGGTCGACCTGAAAGCACTCCCCGCAAAACTTCATATTGCACTTTGGGCACTCCATATCATCCACGGTTTTTGAGCCGCAGTTTTTGCAGAAATGGTCCTTGTTCCCAGGGTGAATAATGACTATTTCGGGCATATACACCTCATTGGTTTGGGTTACCGAAAAGAACATCTGATGACTCTACCAAAGGTATCCACTCTACGTCAAGCCCTAAGCCTACGATATAAATTACCGCTTCTCGTGAGTAATAGACACACCGCCAAAAATGGCTGTTCCCAAAATCTTTAACGTCTGTTGCGCGTCTGGACCGGGATGCGTCTTATCTTTGAAGCCACCAAAAATCGGCACGCCTTTTGTTATAACGGTAATGCTTTTTGGAACGAGAATTTCCACGCCGCCAAAAATGGCTGTCACATGAATCTCAGCAGATTGGGAAAACTTAGCCTCCCGTAAATCTATGTTTGCGCCACCAAACATAACTGTTACGTCTCCAGATGAAAAAGCCTGGGAATGTATGCGTCGTTCCTGGCCACTGAATGCCGCGAAGACACGCATCGAATTATTATCAGCAGCAGCAACCCCCATTGGATTTCCTGATCGTTTCGACAGCTGCGAGATACCCACGAAGATAATGGCCGCGGGCAAAAAGTATGACCAAAAATTCTCCGACAAATAATCAAAATTTGTGAGAATAAGAAAAAAGCCAAGCGCGATAAAAATCAACGGTGCCGTAAATTGCCGTGGATTGCTTTGTAAGCCCAAAAGCCCGCCAACAATGAAAATGATTGGCCACCAGTCAGTAAACACGCTGCCAAAATCCCAGACGCCAGCATTCCCAAGGAGCCAACCTATTCCGATCACGATAAGCAAGACGGGTATAAAAAGTGATGAGAAACGTTTATTCATATATGTTAATCAAACGTGGCTAATTTTTGACAGTTTTAGTATAATAGAATTGCTGATTTTTGACATCATATTTGATAAGAGTAGTCTGGTCATACAAACAAAAAAATATCGTAGGAGGTCAATTCAATGAAAACCAAAACCCCCGTCCACGTGTGTGCCACATTCACAGACATACAGAGGGTTAATCAGTTCTTGCAGACCAAAGCGTCCGATGAGGACAAACAAGTTCAGCTTGACAAGCTCCTCAACAAAAGGAATGTCTGTCCGAAATGCAAGGCGCTCCTAAAAGCTCATTTAGACATGTAAAACCGAAACGCCCCCAAGAATACACTTCTTGGGGTGCTTCATTTGTTTTCCTCTTGACAGTATTATACTGATTCGATAGTGGAGCTTTATTGTTGTTTGTAGATATTGTGTTTCCCACCAGTAAACAGTCCTTCATCAAACAAGGATTCTGCCTCATTAGGTCAAGATGTATGTGTCTTGCCGTGACCTTCAACGATTTTCCCCGCGAAGTAGCGAGGCCATAAGATCTATATACAGGGTCTACGTTTGCGAGTTGGCAAAGACTGGGAAAGTTCCCAATACCTAGCCCGGGCTCTCTTTCACAAGAGTGCCCTGGCGTTTTTATTTTGCTATAGAAAAAATTAAAATTTTTACTTATATTCACTCTCAAAAAAATCATCGAGGAACCGACAGCCTTTCGAGAAGATCAGTCTGTCCCGAGATTCCTGGGATTCATTGCGAGACAAAAGTAGATTGTGTTGTAAAAAGCCCGAGCGCGTCCCAGGCTTTTTCAATTACTTAAAAATTGACAAAACAAACGAGTTACCGTACTCTTCCACGCACATCGAAACGCTCTTTAACTTGGCTTAGGAGGTCTGTCATGGACAAAGTGTTTGTAGCGCTTGCCACGGCCATGACAATGACCGCGACGTTTTTTTACATTTTCTATATTCTCAAGGGTACATCTCGACCGAACATTTCTTCGTGGCTGATTTGGATCGGCTTGCAGGCGCTTAATACTGCTACCTATTTTGACATGAGTCAGGATTGGTTTAAATCAGCAAACGCCTTGATGAATATGCTTTCGACGGTTTCCATTCTTGGAGTCGCCTTGTCCCGCGGACGGTTCTCTGGCCTTAATAAATGGGACATAAGCGTCTTCGGGATTGTGGTCGCCATCACCTTGTTTTGGTCTCAGAATCATAATTCCGCACAAGCAAACATGTTACTGCAAGTTGCGGTCGGCGTAAGGTTCATTCCGACCATTCGTGGCGTATGGAAAAACCCAGCACTTGAAAAATCCGCTCCGTGGTGGTTCTTCACTCTTGGTCACCTCTTTTCAATCGCTATTGTGTCTATGCGATGGGAGGGGCGATACGAGGAACTTGTGTTCCCGATTTTACAGGTGATGCTGAATCTCACGGTGATTACCGCGATTTGGAAGACTCGGATGCAGGAATTCATCCGATATTGCCTTGCTGGCATAATCGGCGTTGGCGGGTACTACCTTCTACTGTATGTACTGACCGACTATGTGGGGTGGTGGTACATTCTCTCAGCTACGATTGCATCAGTTGTGAACTTCCTTTCAAACTTTCTGCTCCAGAAATTTTGGACGTTCAAGAATCGCGACCGAAAAAAACACGAAGTCAAGCCGTACAATATTTCTTTTTGTATGCCTTTATGACGGTAGCAAACCTCGGCGGACTCTATGTACTGACCGAATATGCACACATGTGGTACATCACCGCACAAATTCCCGTCTCACTCGCGTTGACCGTTGTGGGATATATCGTTACCCGAAATATCTTCAAAACGTAAAAGCCTTGCCCAATGGTTTATTTGGACAAGGCTTTTTTCTTAGGGAAAATTTTTTACATTTTAGATTCCGGCAAAAACCAACTCTTACTCTGCATCACGTAGTACAGCATCACACCATCAATCACGAGAGTAATCACATTGCTACCTCTCCAGCTGACAAAGACAGTAATCACACTATATACAATCAGGGCGATTAAAAGCCAATATGACCACATCGCTCGTTTGTTAATTCCCCAAACAATTACAAGCGAAACGACTGTACTAATAAAAG
>CAZGDO010000031.1:0-14542 GCA_964524365.1 uncultured Gammaproteobacteria bacterium
TTTGAAGTGGGGAAAGACACGCGTAAAGTCGACGATGATCTTCGTCTTACATATCGGTATTTAGATTTGCGAACCGAACGCATGACAAAAAATATTCGATTGCGGGATGCAATGTTTTCTACGTTGCGTACTTTTTTGCACACTAAAGATTATGTAGAAATAGAAACACCATATTTAACGAAGGGGACTCCTGAGGGCGCACGTGAATATATTGTTCCCGCAAGAAATTTTCCTGGCAAATTTTATGTATTGCCTCAGAGTCCACAACAATTTAAACAGCTTTTAATGGTTTCGGGATTTGAACGATATTTTCAAATTGCCCGATGTTTTCGAGATGAAGATCAGCGTGGCGATCGCCAGCCGGAATTTACTCAACTTGATATGGAGATGAGTTTTGTAAATTCTGAAGAGGTGCTTGCGCTTTCAGAAAAAATGTTAGTTGATCTTGTAAAAACGGTCGCACCTGAGAAATATATAACACAAGTGCCGTTTCCTCGTATAACATACGCTGAAGCAATGAAAACATACGGCACAGACAAACCGGATATAAGAAAAAATAAAAAAGATGATAATGAGCTGGGCTTTGTATTTATTGTCGACTTCCCACTGTTTGAGTATTCTGAAGCAGATAAAAAACTTGTTTCTATGCATCATTTATTTACCGCGCCACATCCAGGCGACATAGACTTGCTCGACACAAAACCAGAAAAAGTACGCGGGCAATTGTACGATGTTGCTTTGAATGGTTTTGAGATTGCAAGTGGGAGCATCCGAATCCATGATCAGCAGATGCAGAAAAAGATTTTTGATATACTGCAAATTCCGAAAGACGAAGCCGAAACCCGTTTTGGGCACATGCTACGTGCTTTTGCGTATGGCGTGCCTCCACATGGTGGTATTGCGTTCGGGGCAGATCGTATGGTCGCAATTTTTGCACAAGAAGATAATATTCGGGAAGTGATAGCGTTTCCAAAAACCGGTGACGCACGGGATCCGTTGATGGGTGCACCAACCGAGCTACCATCCCAACAACTTGAAGACGTGCACATCGCTCTATCAAAAAAGAAAAAATAAAACGTATGTTGTCCCGTTTACAAAAATATATTGTTCAGGAATTATATACTTTACGACGGGCAACGCCCCAAAGTTTCCGCGCATTTTATAAACGCATCCCGAATCCCCCCAAAGGGACAGATCAACAAACAAGTATTATCAGATCGCTTGAGCGCTTAATTGACCAAGGGTATATAGTGGGCAAAGGGCGCAAAACCAAAGAGAAATGGTTTCTTTATGAAGTGTTGCTAACGGGCATTGGGAGACATGCGGCAAAAAAAACATTTGGATCTCAACAAACACTTCCATTTACAAAGAAGAAAACTAATAAGACGCGTATGAAAAAAGTAGTAAGCATTTTTATAGCATTAGCGCTTCTCATGCCATTTTCTGTCCATGCAGACGGCATGATGGTTCCACCATCGGAGCAATGGATTGAAGAATCTGGCCAGCAAGCTGTTATTATGTATGAAAATGGAGTTGAAACCCTTGTGCTTTCCACTTCTTTTCAGGGGGACGCAGAGGATTTTGGATGGATTGTCCCTGTACCGAATAAGCCTGAAGTGAGCCGTGGCTCACAAGAGTTATTTTCAAACCTTCAGTCGGCGACGAGCATCGCTCCTACATACACAAAAAATACATTCGGGCTTGGTGCCGTTGATGAAGTAACAACAAGCACAGTCTCCGTTATTGATGTCACGAATGTTGATTATTATGAAGTAACAACACTGCAGGCACAAAATTCCGCTGATCTCGTTAAATGGTTTACCGATAATAAATATACTTATCCTTCCTCGGCATCCCACGTCTTACATAGCTACATTGACAACGGATGGTATTTTGTCGCTATGCGCATTAACCCTGAAAATATTTCGTGGGATCCAATTCAAACGTCATTTCGTACTGGTCAGGCGACGCCAGTGAAGCTGGTATTTGAAGCCCCCCATGTAGTTTACCCGTTAAAAATTTCTTCAGTCACAGCACCTAGCGTAACCACCACAACACCTACCACACCTTCGCTTACCCCAACTTACAGTACTGGGCAATTTGGAAATTCTTTAAAAATTGACACCAGCGACGTTGTGTCAATAGGTTCGACAAAACTATTCCCAGATAACGCAGGTACTATTGAGTTGTGGGTTTCTCCGGATACAACATGGCAACAAAGTACAGGATACTGGGAATTTTTGACCGTTACAGACTCGTCAGGGAGAGATTTATTTGAGTTCCGCCGAGGAAAAGATTTTTCGAGTGAGTCGCTGCAGTTCATTGCATATCCCTCAACTGGCAGTTTCCAGAGTTGGCGCACAGCCTTGGATCAAAAATTCCAATGGACAGCAGGGCAGTGGTATCATGTTGCGGTTACGTGGTCAGATGACCAACAACCAGTTTTTTACGTCAATGGTGTGTCATATCCATCTGAACCAGGCTATCCAACGACAAAAACATGGAATGTTCGTTCTGCATCGGATGGCATGATGTATATTGGAGAGCGTAAAAACGGTTCGTTCCTTCGAGGGTATCTTGATGAGCTGCGAATTTCATCAACGCCGCATAGCGCATCGACCATACAGTCGACGTATGAAAATAGCGCGAAGGTAGTTGCTCCAGCGCAAGAAGCAGACACAATAGCATTATTTCACTTTAATAATTCATTATTGGAGTCTGTAACAGGAGAATCCGTTACTCTTATAAAGCCAGCGGCACAGAAGAAAGTTTCTACCATAACACACATAAGCCGAGTACCAATAACATTATATGTGATTGCAGATACACGATTGACCACAACAGGGTTTACGACACGGTTTGCTAACACAATCACAGATAAAGGCATTCAAAATCTTGCAACAAATGAAACTGGTGATCCATTACTCACTCCGAATAAAAAGAAATATACTTTAACAGTTCTTTACGCGTCGATGACTCCCGCGAGCATGACAGACGACGTGTTTTTTAAGAATGCGGGTACTTCGGCAACCATTGGGACACCAATCGGATCAAACGATCCATCGTCATCGTTAGCATTTTATTTAACCCTTGCCGTTTCATTTATATTTACCCTTCTTTTTGGTGCTGGTTTACTCGTCATAAACCGCAAACCAGAGAAACGTTATTAATTAGTAGATTTCTATGGAAGAAAATATTTTACCAAAAGCGCCACCAGCGCCCTTTATGCCAGTACCACAGACAAAAAAGAAGAAAAGTGTTTCGGGACTTGCTATTTTTTTGGTTGCCTTACTTACCATCGTACTTGTTATCTTAGGAGAGCGATTCTTTTTAGATCTTAATACATGGTTTAATCCCGCGAAAGATTACAAACATCAAACCATTTATTACAATGATTACTACTCGAATACCAGTGCGAACGCGACTGTGTATGATAAAGGTGATTATGAAATGTATCGTCTTTTGGTCCATACGGCATTTGTCGTACCGGTGTTGTTAGGTGGATTTTTGTTGTATTTCTGGATGTATAACCGCCAGAAAGACGACCATAAGAAGATTATTGCATGGCCATACTTTATTTTTTCCTTGTGGATGACCGTTCATCTGATTGGTGAAGCATTATACTTTCTCATTAATAAGTATGAAAAACTGGGAATATATATTGTTCTTATTATCCTCGCGACACTTTTGACATTCCTAGCGATTTTCGCTCAGCGCAAGTGGCAAGAGAAGCATTCTATTCAACCAACTCACGAATAAACATATGTACGAAATAAGGCGCATTGAACCTTTTTCACTTGCTCGGATGACTGGGTTAATCACAGCAGGGGTTTATCTTGCCGGGAGTTTGCTTGCGACATTTGTTTTTGTAGGTTTTGGCGGCCTAAACTCATTTGACGATCTTTTTGATTTTGGGTTTGGCACGGGTTCGCTTCTTGGTCTAGTTGTTTTTCCACTCGTTGGCGCTGTCGTTGGGTATGTTGGAGGACTTGTCATTGGGTTCCTCTATAATTTTATAGCCGAACATCTTGGAGGGATTAAGCTCAATATTGAGTTACATCAAGATTCAGAATAATATATACTATGCCATTATCAAAAAAAATTGAAGCGTTTTTTAAAGCTAAGAACGTAGTGCCAGAAATTGTATCTCATAAGACCGTTTACACGGTGTTCGATCTCGCGCAAACACTGAAAGAGAAATTTGATTCGATTACAAAGACGTTGCTTGTCAAAGCCGATAAACAGTTCATCCTTGTTGTCATGCCAGCGAATTATCGGTTAGACATGCAGAAATTAAAGAAGGTAATACGCGCAAAAAAAGTTTCACTGGCAACTGAACGTGACATGAAGACAAAATTTCATACGCGTCCTGGAGCAATGATGCCGTTTGGCGTTCTGCATAAAATTGAGCTTGTTG
This sequence comes from uncultured Gammaproteobacteria bacterium, assembly GCA_964524365.1. Taxonomy (GTDB): domain Bacteria; phylum Patescibacteriota; class Patescibacteriia; order PEXW01; family CAZGDO01; genus CAZGDO01. The sequence goes on from CAZGDO010000031.1 coordinate 4,418, forward strand.
CAGATTCATCGTTGTTGAAGACAAAACAAGCTCTATTTAGCGCAGGATCATTTACTGAAAGCGTGCGCATCAAAATGAAAGACTATATACGCATAGCTGAGCCTCAAATTGTACGGATCGCAAAGAAAGTTCCGATGAAGCTGACGGTTGTCACCACAAAGAAGACGAATGGAAAGAACGCGAAACCAAAAAAGCTGGTTGCGAAAAAAAAGTCAACCGTTCGAAAAAAACGTACGCCAGTTTCAAGGCGGAAGAAAATACAACGGTAATATTTATTCATGGAAAAAATTCAAGTTGAACAATTTGAAGGACCACTTGAGCTTTTGTTGGAGCTTATTGAAAGTGAAAAACTTTTAATAACTGACATTAGTTTAAGCAAAGTTACTGAACAGTATCTGAGACATCTTTCCGAGCTCGCAGAGCGAAATCCTGATGAGTTAGCGGATTTTTTGGTTATTGCGTCAAAATTGCTTCTTATTAAATCTCGTGTTTTACTACCGGAATTAACAATTGACGATGAGGATGAACCTGATCTTGCACTTCAATTAAAGATGTATAAAGAGTATTATAACGCGTCAAAGATTCTGTTAGGCATACTAGGTGCGCATGCTTTTTCTTTTCCTCGCCTAAAACCCGCCGTATCAATAACACCGGTATTTAATCCCCCAAAGAATTTAACATCGAATTCACTAGCTGATTTTTTTCGTGGCGTACTGAAAGACATTGAACCAATTGTTGGGTTGCCCCGTGATATCGTTCGACGGACAGTATCCATGCAGGAAAAAATTTCGAACATTCAGCGGCAAATTTCGCAACAGGCAACCCTGCAATTTTCAAACATGCTGAAAGAATCAAAATCGAAAATGGAAGTTATTGTAACTTTTCTTGCCCTTCTCGAACTTGTGAAACAACGAACCATAGTCGTTCGTCAAGAAAGCATTTTTGAAGAAATTTATGTCGAATCAACTGAAACTAATTAAGAATGTATGAATATACTCGAACAACAAATTGAAAGCCTATTATTTATCGCAGGAAAGCCCTTGTCGATCCGACGACTAGCGGAAATGCTAAAAGTTAAACCCAACGAGATAAGAGAAGCTGGCGATGCGTTGCTTACTCGTTACAAAGATGAGGATCGAGGAATTCATATTATGCGTGTTGACGATCAATTCCAAATGGCAACTACTCCGCATTCCGCAGATTTAATAGAAACGTTTATTAAATCAGAACAGACCGGTGAACTAACAAAACCGTCACTTGAAACTTTAACAATTATTGCATACCGCGGACCAATCACGAAGTCGGAGCTTGAGCAGATTCGAGGCGTAAATTGTTCATTAATTTTGCGAAATTTATTAATACGTGGCCTCGCTGAAGCACACTTTGAAAAAAAATTAAAAACGACGGTCTACCAAGTTACGCTCGAGTTTTTGCAATTCCTTGGAGTTTCAACCTTAGCAGAGCTTCCTGAATACGAGAAATTACATAATGACCAACGACTTCGTGAGTTGCTGGAGCGAGATATGCAGCAAGCAAATACTGAGGCGCTGACTCAGCAAACAGCCGATATAATTGATCCAGAAACTCACGCAGTGGATGAAGATCAAGCAGAAATAGAGTCAGACGAAGAAGAACAAGACGATGATGACAACGAAGACGACGAATAATTTTGTACTCGCCATCGGCATTGTATTCGCGTTAGGTGCGACAAGTATTTTTGTATTATGCATGGTATTGTTTTCGGCTGAACCGGAATCTTTTATTATCACGAATGGAGTTGTTGAGGGCGAAGTAACAACAAAAGAATTTACGAAAGATTCCGCAGTCCAATTCAGGCATTTGCAGAAAACACAAGCGTATTACGATTTTGATGTTGACTTGTTGTCAGTAGATGCCGCTGAACTTGTCGATGCAAAAACAGGAGATGTCTTGTTGAAAAAAAATGCTTTTACGCAGCACTCATTGGCAAGCCTTTCGAAACTTGTTACGACACTTTTTTTGTTTGAGCGTGGTTTTATTTATTCCGCTGAATCACAAGTTACGCCGCAAACAATCGATCAAGGGATTCGTGCGTATGATATTCCAATCTCACTTTCGTCTCCTATAAGCAAAATAACAGTGACAAAACCTGAAATGTTTCTAGCCCAGGATTTATTATCAGCTACGCTTATTGCATCAGCAAATAATGCGGCATTTGCCTTAGTCGGAAGTCAGGGTTTAACTGAGCCAGCGTTCCAGCAAGCAATCGAGTCATATTTGAAAGAAAAAGGTTTCAATGCAACAACACTTCTTGACCCGGCAGGGTTGCACCCAGGGGACGTTTCAACAGCTGACGAATATGCTCAGTTAGCACTTCGTGCATTTTCATATGCTGACATACGCGCCACAACTACGACACCGTCTGCAGATATGAGTAGCAAATCCTCGTCAACACGCATCCATGTGCATACCACAGACCGCCTTCTTGATTCACGTTCACAAGAAATTTTAGGAGGAAAAACAGGATACCTTGATGAAGCTCAGTATAATTTTGTGGTTTTAACACGCCATGCGTCAGGCCGTGAATTACTTTTGGTTATGCTCGGAGCTGACTCTTCAGACCAACGTTTTATTGAAAGCAACCAAATTATCGACTGGGCAAACCAATCATTAAAATAATACTGTATGCTACACTTTGATTACGCGAATGTTTTTTTATCGTTTCCTCCTGAAATCGCAACGTTATTAATAGCCATGCTACCGATTGCGGAATTACGAGCCGCACTTCCAATTGCGCTGACTGTTTTTCACCTGCCCGTTGTCTCCGCACTTATCTGGTCAATTGTGGGAAATCTTATGCCAGCAATTTTATTGTTGCACATATTAAAACCGCTTGCTGCGTTTTTAGAGAAACACATACAAATTGGACATCGTTTTTTCACGTGGTTATCGCATCGTACGGAAAATAAATTTGTATCAAATAAATTAAAATATGGATCCTTTATTGCGCTCATGCTGTTTGTCGCGATACCATTGCCAATCACCGGAGCATGGACAGGTGCGTTAGCTGCATACTTAACTGGGATTTCGTTCAAAAGGGCGGTTCTTGCGATATCACTCGGCGTGTTGATTGCTGCGACAATAGTGCTTATACTTACGGAAGGAATAACGTCAATTTTATGAGTGAACGACCCATTATCGTTGCAAACTGGAAACTTGGCCTTGACCATAATCAGAGCGTTGTTTTGGCAGGTCAAATCGCGAATGACGTACACGAATTAACAGAACATGCGCATATTATTTTAAGTCCATCCGCAACATCATTAAGCAAAGTTGTACAGGAATTTAGTGACCCAGCCCCAGTTTCTTTTTGTATTCAAAATGTGCACTCAGAAGTGATTGGTCCATTTACCGGCGAAACTTCGATTGCCGCGGCGCAACAATTAGGATGTCGATACATGATCGCTGGGCATTCTGAGCGACGACGTTTATTCGGAGAAACTGATCAGGGAGTTGCAAAAAAAACAAAACTTGCAATTGAATTTGGTGTAACACCGATCGTGTGCGTTGGTGAAACATACGAAGAGCGCCAAGCTGGTCAGGCAGAAATTGTTGTTTCAAATGAACTAGAAAAAGCGTTAGGCAGTTTAGAAATTAATGAAAATCAACAAGTCCTTATTGCCTATGAACCCATTTGGGCGATTGGGACGGGTCAGGCTATTCATCCTGAACAGGCTCGACTTATGGCCATGGTGATTCGTCAACAACTTGTTGATATGTTTCCAAGTCCCATCGTGCAGAATTTCATCCTTATTTATGGTGGTAGCGTGGATGCACATAATATTCGTGATTTTGTTGATGGACGTGTTATCCGCGGCGTACTCGTTGGAGGCGCAAGTCAAAATTTTGACGATTTTAAAGCACTTGTATTAGCTGCTATAAACAAGTAAACTACAGATATGCTTGTCGACATGACCCAGTTATTACAAGAAGCAAAGCAGGGGAAGTACGCCCTAGGTGCTTTTAATGTGCATAATTTAGAAACCACACTTGCCGTGGTTCGCGGTGCTGTTGCTGCTCGATCACCGCTTGTTTTACAGATTTCAGAAAGTACCATGAAATACGGCGGATTGAAGATTATGACCGCAATTGTGGAAATCGTCGCACGTGAAGAAGCGAAAAATATTCCAGTGGCACTTCATCTGGATCACGGAAAATCATTTAGAACTGTAGCGGCCTGCATCCAAGCCGGTTTTTCCTCAATCATGATTGATGCATCCGAGCTCCCAATGAATGAAAATATTATTTTAACAAAACAAGCAGTTGATTACGCGCATCGAAAAGATGTTATCGCGCAAGGCGAGCTTGGCGTTGTGAAGGGCCTTGAAGAGGGTAGCCATGAAGATCGGGAACGGGCTATGACTGATCCTCAGGAGGCGGCACATTTTGTGGACCAGACAGGCGTTGATACGCTTGCCGTCGCAGTGGGAAACGTTCATGGAATTGTAAAAATAAAAAAAGGTAACCCTGGACTTAATATTGAACGGCTAAAGGAAATTTCAAAAGCAATACCACATACTCCGCTCGTACTGCACGGCGCATCCGGTCTTGGCGCTGCACAACTAAAAGAGGCTATTGAAAATGGTATCGGTATTGTCAATTTCAATACAGAATTAAAAGTCACGTTTACTGGACGGCTTCGTGAGACACTTTCAACAAATGAAGATTTATTCGATCCACGGGACTATATGCGTCCAAGTATTGAAAGCCTGCAACAGCTCGTTGCGCAGAAGCTTGAAATCTTAGGGAGCGCTGGGACCGCGGGCTAAACAACAGACAACTATGGCTTCACGAATAGCAATAAATGGATTCGGTCGAATAGGACGAGCGGCTCTTAAAATTGCGTTTGAACGCAAAGACCTTGAGATCGTTGCAATAAACGATCTGACCGATACGAAAACACTAGCGCATTTATTGCGTTTTGATACTGTATACGGAAAGTATGCACATGAGGTTTCATATACTGAAAAATCAATTACCGTTGATGGAAAAGAATTTCCTGTTCTTGCCGAAAAAGACCCAAGCGCACTTCCTTGGAAGTTATTAAATGTAGATGTTGTCCTTGAGTGTACTGGGCGTTTTTTAACGCAAGAAAAAGCATCAATGCACATCACCGCGGGGGCAAAGAAAGTGGTATTATCAGCACCACCAAAAGGCGAAGGAGTCCCGACGATAGTGCTTGGAGTGAATCACGACGCATTGGGCCGAGCTGTAGCAAATGGTAATATACTTTCAAATGCGTCTTGTACAACAAATTGTATCGCACCCGCAGCAAAAGTGATGCATGATGCGTTTAAGGTGAAGAAAGCACTCATGACCACCATTCATTCATACACCGCTGATCAGAATTTAGTAGATGGGCCACATAAAGACTTACGTCGCGCGCGCGCAGCTGCACATAACATTGTTCCAACGACAACCGGCGCAGCAATTTCAACAGCCGAAACAATCCCCGATTTGAAAGGAAAGTTTGATGGTATGGCTGTACGCGTCCCAACTATTGTCGGGTCACTTTCGGATTTTACATTTGTGCTTGAACAACAAGTCACCGTAGAACAGGTCAACGAAGCATTTGAAAAGGCAGCTACACAAAAAGAATATAAGGATATCCTTGAAGTAACGCACGACCCTATTGTATCTTCTGATATTATTGGAAATACACACTCCAGCATCGTTGATTTGTCTCTGACAAAGGTGGTAGATGGTGATTTAGTAAAGATTGTGTCCTGGTATGATAATGAATGGGGCTATTCGAATCGTCTTATCGATTTGCTCTCTGCGATTTGCCTACACATCTCTTAATTTATTGCCATGCGTCGACTTGGATCCATTCTCTCAGTAACTATTGCTGGAATACTGCCATTGTGTACGCACGCGCAAGAGGTGGGTCCGTCAGTAAAGATGAGGCTAACTCTTTTTATAGTAATCTATGTAATTGGATTTATTGTTTCTATCCTACTGCTTTTTATTATTGCTCATAAAGGGAAAGACCATGAACAACAATAATTTTTTTCGCCGAGCAATATTTTTTTTTGCTATTTCTCTTGTCACTGTTTTTTGTGTGCCGAGTTTGGCCCATGCGCAAGCAACTCAAGAATACATTGCCAATTTTGACGTAGAGATAGTTGTTCACAAGGATGGCGGCTTGTCTGTAATGGAAGTTATTGAGTACGTATTTGCCGATAGCACACATCATGGCATAGAACGCTACATTCCATATTCATTCAAACGAAATGGTTCGACATATAAAACACCAATCACTGTCGATAGCGTGACCGATGAGAATGGACTTATCTACGCCTTTGAATCGAGTAAAAGTTCTGGGTTTCAATATTTAAAAATAGGGGATCCTGACAAGCTGGTTTCCGCAGGAACACATACGTATGTTATCAATTATACCGTTGAACACGTCATTAATTTTTTTGACGACCATGATGAGGTGTATTGGAATATTACAGGGTCCGACTGGAAAGTCCCGATAGATTCTGCGTTTGCAAGTGTAAAATTTTCGGACAGCGTTCTAACAGAGCAAGACGTGACAACCGCTTGTTATACAGGCGCATACAATTCAACTGATTCAAATTGCTCAATTATATGGGACAACGGATCGAGTTTTCTTACAACTGCTCCGCTTGAAGCTGAACAAGGGATGAGTGTTGTGGTTGGATTTCCTAAAGGAAATGTCCGAGAGCCGAGTCTTAGTCAAAAAATATTGTTGGCATTGCAAGCATATGGGTATCTTATTATCCCAATTGGATTATTCTTTTTTCTCCATTTCCGTTGGCTTAAACAAGGACGCGATCCAAAAGGCAGGGGGACGATCGTTCCACAGTATGAACCGCCAGAGAATATGTTACCGTCTGTTATGGGCGCGCTGTGGGATGAAAGCGCTGACACAAAAGACATTTCTGCCACAATCGTTCATCTGGCCATTAAGGGATATCTTAAGATCAAGAACACAGGAAAAAAGAAATATGATTTTATCCGCCAGGGAAAAGCCAGACAAGGTATGGGTGATCTTACGGATACCGAAAAAAAGATTATGGAGGCGGTGTTTTCATCAACAACAGATACAGTGTCGCTTGATAGCTTAAAGAATAAATTTTACAAGGATTTACCTGGCATCAAATCCGCGATGTATAAGAGTTTGGTGGATAATAATTATTACGTAGCTGATCCTGCGACTGCCAAGCGAACTTATTATATTGGCGCAGGTATTATCGGTGGCGCACTTTTTTTTACTGGTGGATTTGGCGCTGCTTCAGCATGGGCCGCTGGCATTTTAATGATAGTTTTGCTTTTGATATACGGGCGCATAATGCCGAAAAAAACTATTCACGGAGCAGAAGTGAAAGAAGAAGTCCAGGGATTTAAATGGTTTTTGTCAGTGACCGAAGAGGAACGATTGAAATTTCACAACGCTCCCGAGAAAAAACCAGAAGAGTTTATGGAATTTTTACCGTACGCAATGGTGCTCGGCGTAGAAAAAGAATGGTCCGCACAATTTAAAGATATGTTTATCGAAGCGCCATCCTGGTACGAAGGGCAACCTGGTACGGCCTTTAGCGCAATTTATTTTGGAAACGCACTCTCCAGTATGAATGCAAACATGGGCGCGACATTTACGTCACATCCGTCCAGCGCAGGAAGTGGCGGATCTGGTTTCGGCGGCGGCGGATTTTCTGGTGGCGGTTTCGGCGGCGGCGGCGGCGGAAGCTGGTAAAGCTTTCATGTTTTGAATAATAAAGCAGCTATCAATTCTGATAGCGGCAAAGTGCGTATTTCAAGTTTGCTCGGCTTTAAGTATTTTTTCGGCGAACCGCTGAGTCAATAAGGCTTTTTCGGGCTACTTTCCATAGATAGATTTAAGCCTCTCGGTCGGGGAGTTTTTTTGGGTGAATAGTGGAGCAATCGGACATTATTTCGTTTAACATTTCGAGCTAGCGGAGAATTTAAACGATTTTCGTAAGGTCGCCATTAATGATAACCGGGCGCATAGCTTTGATCTCGGTATCATAGAAGTGAATGTCAGGAATAGGATAATAAAGGAATATCTTCTTGTTTAACACGTGGGCAAAGCCAAGCTCAAGGAAGGTATTTCCTCCAATGTAGTTTTTAATTCCTTTGCGATCAAGATTGAGTGCCAGAACCGCATCAACATCTTGCATGTCATGCCAAAATTCCCTGATGGCATCTTGATTGTATTTCTGATCGAGTTTTATTTCTTCTTTTTTCTCGTCATCGTGACCGAGAAAGTTGTTGACGAATTTTGAGCATACAAAAGTGTGACCAAGTTTTTCCAGTTCTTTGCCCACTTCAAGCATCTTCTCGCTGTGATGCATGCTGCTGATGATTCCGATTTTCATAGATTGTAGGGTTAAGTCTCCGCTAGCTCACCGGCTAGCCCGTGTTATATGATGTAAACTATTCATTTCCTAACCGTTTCTCAAAAACTTAAGTGTGTTTTCCATATTCTCTGAAGCTTTTTCGGAATATTCTTTCCCCTTTGTCTTTGCCCAGTACTCATAAATGTCATTATGACCAAGCTCTCGAGACATTGAATTCAGTTCGTTTTTTAATGCCTCAAAGGCAACATATACGTTTTTATTACCTTTTGTATATGCGTATTTACTCCACAGTCCAACAATAGCGAAGGTTATTATTGCTGTTATTATTATCGGTAAAATCATACGTTTATAAGGGTTAATGTTGAAAAAGCGGAAATGAATAGTTTATGTCACATAACGTTTGCGTATTATGCGTTGCGGAATACAGTAGCGTATATACACTGTTTGAAAATATGTCATATAACGTACTGCCGTATCTGATGTCTCAAAGTGAGTATAGTGGTATACTTGCGCGGAGCGCACATCGAAACGAACGAGAAGATATAGGCGAAGCTAGTAGGATGATTGTCATTGAATCTTACTCAAGCTCTCTTTGAGTTGTACTATTTTTTGACCGACATATTTATCTGGCAGTATTTTTAGAAAGCGCTTTGTGACGACCAATATATCCTTCAAACATGGACCAAAATACCACTTTTTTTCTGGAGGATTGCCACTAATCCGCTTATAAGTCAAATGTACCATTTCGTTGCTTGCACGTCTTTCAAATTCACGAATGAGGTCGGTTTTCTGTGGTCGAATTTTTCCCCACTCATCCGAATCAACATAGTGAGTTGCACGTGCGTAACCACGCTTATCTTTTTTTGGATAGTAATAGAATTCAAGTAAATTTCTTCCATGTGAAACGAAGTTGTCCACACACATATTAATTATTGACTGATCAGCATTTCTGCCATATTTTGCGAGCGTTTCTACTGAATGAATAATACCCTCGATCTCATACATAAAATGCTCATCGAGAAACTCTTTTAAAACCAGATCATTGTGGTCATTCATAAGACACAGTCATCCCACTAGCAAGCCAGATACGCCGTGTTAGGCGACGCTACTTTGCAAGCTGTCAATGTCTCTTGGATATTCCTTACCTAGATTTTCTATGTCAGGATAAAGCTTATACAATTTTTTTAAGCCATGTGGGTTTTCTTTCTTTACTATAGCTATTATCAGTTCTCCAAGATAATGCACGTTATTGTGCAGTAAAAAATGTTCAACTTCTATGATGTCCCAGTTTTTTGCCCAAGGCCGTGTTTTAAGCGCAAAGAAAACTCCATCACGCGCAGTGAATTGTTCATAAGGATTTTCATCTTTCCATTTTGCTTCATATGCATAAAAAGCTGTCGAAACGGTAATATAAGTACCTTCGATTGGTTTTAGTGCCTTAAGAAAACCGCGAATAATTTCTAGTTTCATATAGTTGATTTAATGAGAAAGTAATGTTGCTCAACTCATTATTATGCGAACTCAGGGGAGATCTTGGTGAAGTTCATTATAACAAGTATACGCTCACTTATTAATGATGGCGAGGGCCGGATTCCGGGCCCTCCCGGTCCCTCGATAAAAAGTGTTGATGGTAGCCCACTCCGGTCTTGGAACAGGACTATAGGGGTATTGTAAGGCTTTCTCGAGCTATTTTACAAACTCGATTTGACGCCTCTCGGTCGGGTCTAAAAAAGTTAAA
>CAZGDO010000032.1:0-13520 GCA_964524365.1 uncultured Gammaproteobacteria bacterium
TGAAGGTCCAACACCAGCATCAGGTGAAGGTCCAACACCAGCATCAGATGAAGGTCCAACACCAGCATCAGGTGAAGGTCAAATACCAGCATCAGGTGAAGGTCAAATACCAGCATCAGATGAAGGTCAAATACCAGCATCAGATGAAGGTCCAACACCTCTTATGGATGCAAGTGAAGAACAGCGAGAACAGTTTGAACAAGAGCAAAAACTTCGTGAACGCCACGGACTGTCTTCGTCTGTGACCTCTGACCAAATGCGTGAAGCCGCAGAAGCTTATAAACAAAATGCCTTGCAAGATTTACCACAAGAGGTTCAAGAGGCATTGAACGCGCAATTACAAAAGAATAAAACACCGGATCAAATTGTATCCAACATGAATGCGTACGATAAAGAATCATTATATAAGACACAAGATGAATATGAACAGGTACGTGGTACTTTTGAGCAAAGAACGCGTGATGAGCAACATCAAGAAGAAATTAATGAAACGCTTGGTAAAGAACCAACAGATTTTTACGCTGGCAAAGAACCAGTCGCTCGCTTGCGATCAGAATTGCACAGGGCCGAAGAACAAGGCAAGGCGTCAACCGCTCGCTTTATCGCTAATTTTGACAAACTCGGTCTTGATAAGAATCACGCAGGTGTGAATATTTCCGGGGACATGAAGAAAGAAATGATTCCAAAATTGCAGGAATTGTTTAGATCACAGTTGCAAGAAGAGGGTGAATTGGACGAACAAGAAATAAACGCTCGAGTGGAGTCATTTGGTCAAGAAATAGAAAAGGCAGAGAATCTTGCAATTGCAAACAGCGGACGTCAGGGTTATACAACAGGTCACGTCTTGCGTCACGAAAACGCGCATGGAGAAATGGATAAATTGTCAGCCGAAGATCAGGAGCAAATTTTCTCACAGCTTCCTCAAGACGAACAAAACCAAATTATTGAAGATGTTGCAAATCAATGGGGTATGCAAGATTTGTCTGACGATCAAAAACGCAAAAAGGCCATTGAGGAATATTTGACAGAAGGATTAGCAAACTACGGTCGCTCGGATGCGGTTGGCTCAAATCTTGATTCTGACTTAGCGCTCGCTCTGAAGAGCAAAGGTGTTAAGTTCAGAAGTTATACGGACGCGTCGTTTGCGACACAAAAATCTACAGGACCGACTCGCGATCAACTTGGGGCACAAAAACGGCAACAGGAGACAAGAGTTACTCAAGCACAGGAAACGCACGACAAACGCAAGCAGGAAATTGCCGCCCAATTACCTCCCGACGTTGACCCAGATGAATTAACTAATCAAAATCCATTGGTACAAAAAGAATTGACTGACAAAGGTGTGTCGAGGGCAATCCGTGATGAAATGAATAAATTAAACGAAACACTTCGCACCGAACAAAAGGCCTTAAAAGAAATAAATGAGACCTTGCAGTTTCAGATACGCGCGGCAAAACAACAGGGTCATGAGACAAGCAAGGCGATTGCAACGGGGACGAAAACCGCGCAAGAAGATACGCGGAAAGTTGATCATGCAGAAAAGCAAGAAGAGACAAAACGGGCCGAAAACAGGCAGGCGAAGCAAAAATCAGAACAAACGTCCAAGGAAGCGCCGCGACCAGTTGTGCCATCAGAATCACGGGAGCCAGAAGACCCTGAGTCATTCGCTTAAGAAGAATGCGATCTTCTGCTATACTAAAGACAGAAATTTTTGCATATGGAGGATATTATCGCACAATTTGTAAAGCTTCCGCCACACGTGAAAACTGCGGTTTCCTCTGCACAGGCGATTGAGAGGCTTGAATCCATAGAATCACGATATAATGTGAAGCTTGCTGATATTGTTATGCGCGTTGCAGTGAAATCGCTCCCTGTATCTGCATTACAGGCTGAACTTGAACGAAGACTTCATGTAAGCGCTGATACATCGAAACAAATCGCAAAAGATCTAACAACCCGAATTTTTTCTCAGATTTCTGGCTATCTTGGCTTTTTAGTGTCAGCAAGTCCCGACACCGCACTGCTTTCGAGTCCAGCGCATGAGCACTCATTGGGGATTGAAGGGAAAGATCCTGAAATTGAGAAACATGAAGCAAATTTAGCATATGCTCCTCAAGACACATCTTATGATGTTGACCGCTTAGTCAATCAGCTTATTGATCTGCTTGGCATTGGATTGGATCATGTGATGGAAAAAAGGTTTAAGACACTCGTAGAATCTCGTTTAGTAGATGTACGAGATAAAACCATGCTAAAAGAACAGATGATTCGTTCCACAAAGATCGGTGGAATGGGTTTTTCGCAAGCGCAGTCGATCCAGATTTTGCCGATTATCGAACAGGCATGGGAAGACATACACAAGAAGCATCTGAAAATTAAAGAGGAAATTGAGGTTCACAAGCATCCAGCGCAAGCGTTGGCACCGCAAATTGCAAAGCATCCAACAATTGCGCAACAGCCCATCGAGACATCTACAGTGACCACTAAAGATGAAAAGCCGTCGGAATCTTTAAAAACTGAGCCAATTTCAGTTCCAGAAAAAATTATTACACCTCCAACGCCAATTGTCCCACCAACTCAGATAATTCCCCCGCCTATAGTCCCGCCAATCGGTCCGGTGCCAGGTAAAAAAGAAGAAGTTACCGCACCAGAAAATTCACCTGAAAAAGAAGAAGAGATGCCGCTACCAAAACCCAAGCATGACATCCCTCAGTTTATGCCTAAGGTCCGTAGAGATTTCGAGTCAAGCGAAAAAAAGATGGTTCAGGATATTATATCACCATCAAAACTTGTCGGGCCCATTGAGGAGTTGCAAGAAATGGCAGTAGAAGATTTTCGTCATCTTGGTGATGATCCTAAAGAAAGTGCTGACCGTTTGAAGGAAAAAATTCATATGCTTGAGAAGGAATCATTTGGGCGTCGCTCTCAAGGGATTAACGCGTTGCGTTCAAGCCCGCTGATGAAGGAATATCTTGATATTGGTCGTTCAAGTATTGAAAATACCAGAGACATAAAGCAACTCATAGCTGACCGTCTCGCCAAAAATGCTCAGAGTATGACAAGTCAGGAGTTTGACGCAATTAGTGAAGTAAATAGCTCACTGAGATATTGATATGCAGCAATTTGTCGTTCCACAATTTATCGATGTCGAAGATAAAGTACTTGGTCCCCTCTCCGTAAGGCAATTTATTATAATGCTTGTGGGGGCAGGAATCTTGTTTCTATTGTTTAACATTCTTGGCTTGATTCAGTTTGTGTTCGCAGCAATTTTGGTTATGGTGTTGCTGTTCGTCTTTGCTTTCGTTAAAATAAACGGACGACCGTTTCATTTTTTTCTTTTATCCCTTTTACAGACATTCAAAAGACCATCTTTGAAACTTTGGAGTAAAGAGACCGATCGTTATCAATTTCGTTCAGAAATAGTCCCATCAAAAAAGAAAGGTACAAAATATATTCCAAAACAAAAAACACCTCTTTCATCCTCCCGGTTAACCCAAATATCACTTGTCGTGGATACTGGTGGCGCGTATGAGAAGACGGATTTAGATCAGGACGAAATGTCAGTCGACCAGGGAGTAACAACATTAGAAATATAGTATGCCACAGCAAACACGAAAAACATCTTCGCAATCCACAGTCAAATTTTTAGATATTTGGGAAATCAAGGATAATTTAGTCATTTTAAAAAATGGAACGCTGCGAGCTGTGCTTTTAGTCTCCTCGGTAAATTTTGCTCTTAAATCAGATGACGAACAGACGGCAGTAATTCAAGGATACACGCAATTTTTGAACTCATTAGATTTTACGTTGCAAATCGTCGTGCAGTCTCGAAAACTCGACATTGATAATTATCTTGAACGGTTACGCGAACAACAAAAAGCGCAAACAAATGAATTACTTCATTTGCAGACGCAAGATTACATCCAATACATTAGTGAGTTGGTTGAGCTCGCTGACATTATGTCAAAACGGTTTTATATTGTCGTGCCACATGATCCGGGCGGCGCAAAAGGGCAAGGATTTTTTTCAAAGCTGAAGTCAGTTTTTTCACCAACATCAGTTATTGTGTTAAAGCAGAAAAAGTTTGAACAGTACAGAACGGAACTCCAGCGGCGAGTTGAATATGTCACTGACGGCCTTTCGAGTGTTGGCTTGAATTCCGTGCAGCTAGATACGCAAGGGCTTATTGAGCTGTATTACAACACCTTTAATCCAAAGGTTTCAGAAAATCAAAAAATGCCCGAAATGGAAAAATTACAAGTTGAATCATAGGTATGGCACTTAATCTACAACGAAAAGCCGAAGAATTGCCCGAAGAAAAGGAACGGTTGACTCCTGAGCAAATAGTACTGCAACGGACTGAAGATGAACGGCGAAAAAAAGAACTGCTCCGGGCTGAGCAGGTGTATCGAAAAGGATTAGTCTCGGTACGCGATATTATTGCGCCCGCGTCAATGCGCGTGGATTCACGATATTTAGAACTGAATGCGACATTTATCAGAACAATGTTTGTTATTACATATCCTCGGTACATTTCAGTTGGCTGGTTTGCGCCAATTATTATGTATAATGTCCCACTCGATGTGAGTATGTTTTTCTATCCAGTGAAGTCTGACATTATTTTAAAACAATTACGAAACAAAACTGGCGCGCTTGAAGCACAGATCCTTTCGGATGCCGAGCAGGGCGCTCCTCGTGATCCAATCAGGGAACAAGCATTGCGGGACGTCGAAAGTCTTCGCGATTCATTGACCCAGGGAACAGAGAAATTTTTTCAGTTCGCGCTCTACGTTACGTTATATGCAAATTCGTTAGAGGAGCTTGATAGTATTTCAGATAAAGTTGAATCGTTGTTTGGATCGAAACTTGTTATGTCAAAGCGAGTGCTGTTTCAGGCGGAACAAGGATATAATTCGACAGTTCCGTTTGGCATTGACGAACTGGATACAACCTTTAACATGAATTCTTCCCCAATCGCGTCGAGTTTTCCATTTATTTCGTCGGACGTGACAAGCGATGAAGGAATTTTATATGGCATTAATCGCCATAACAATTCACTTATTCTTTTTGATAGGTTTAGTTTGCAGAATGCAAATTTTGTCGTGTTCGCAACATCAGGTGCCGGAAAATCCTATGCAGTGAAATTAGAAATACTTCGTTCATTAATGCTTGGGACTGACGTTATTGTTATTGACCCTGAAATGGAATACAAATATTTATCTGATGCGGTTGGAGGCACCTATATTTCAATTTCATTAAATTCAGAATCGAAAATTAATCCATTTGATTTACCGCGTCCGGTTGGTGCTGAAAATACTGCAGATATAATTAGATCCGCAGTTATTACGTTGAAAGGTTTGATTCGACTAATGTTTGGCGCGTTGTCACCGCAAGAAGATTCTATTATCGATCGAGCACTGATTGAGACCTATGCAAAGAAAGATATAACGCCTGATTCTGATTTATTAACAGTTGAACCGCCGTTGATGTCAGACTTTGAAGAAGTACTCTCAGGGATGGTCGGCGCTGAAGATTTAGTGGAACGACTGAAGAAATATACCGAAGGAACTTTTTCGGGACTCTTTAATAGTCCGACAAATGTTGAGATGAAAAATCAATTAGTTGTATTTTCAGTGCGGGACCTTGAAGACGAACTACGTCCAATTGGTATTTCAGTTGTTGTGTCGTATATTTGGAATGTTGTGAGGTCGCAAATGAAAAAACGTATTCTTGTTATTGATGAGGCGTGGTGGCTGTTACAGAATGAAGATAGCGCGAAATTCATTTATGCCCTCGTCAAACGGTGTCGTAAATATTATCTTGGTGTGACGACAATTACTCAGGATGTAAACGATTTCTTGCGAAGTGCCTACGGCCAAGCAATTGTAACGAATTCAGCGATCCAGCTGTTACTCAAGCAATCGCCAGCATCCATCGATATTATCCAAAAAACGTTTTTGCTTACCGACGGTGAAAAGTATCTTTTGCTCGAGGCTGGCGTCGGTGAAGGAATTTTTTTTGCCGGGTCTAAACATGCTGCCATCAAAGTGGTGGCATCCTATACAGAAGATCAAATTATCACATCAGACCCTCGACAGTTGTTAGAAATAGAAGAAGCCAAGAAAGAGTTTGATGAGGAGTTTGCCCAACGGTCGTAATTGTGGTATAATAAGTCTTAATGAATAGGAAAACACTCATCCTTGTCATAGTCGGAATCCTGCTTGTAATAGCGGTGATTGTTGCTTTTGTTTTCAGTAATAGAAACACGACAAACACGAATACCGTTAATACGAACACTGTCAGTAATGTCCCATTGGCAAATATATCCACAAATACGAACACTGAAGTACCCGATACACTCTCTGACGAACAAAGACAGAAAAATGAGGCTCTGCGAGCAGCGTCGATATTCACAGAACAGTATGGGACATACAACGGCGGTTTTAATTCCTCTGTTTTAGCGAATCTCATACCTTTAGTAACAGATACATACGCTGTTACGCTTCAGAAATCAGTGGTTGCGTCAGGTGCGCAAGATGATGACGTAAGTATTACGACTCAGGTTTTGAATACCAGCTTAACCGATTTTTCGGCACATACATCGGCGCAAATTACTGTTTCAACGTTCCGAGTGCAAAGCACAGGAGCCGATGCAACTCCAACCCAGTTGTCTCAGGATATAGTAATTCGTGAGGTATATGAGTCAGGGCTTTGGTTTGTGTCATCTGCCGACTGGAAGACTCCAAAAAATATAGATTCACTTTAGCTTTCACCATGTTTATCACACATCCGCGCATAAAGGCTTTGCTCATACTTGCAACCTTTGTTTTGTTGTTTACGATTTTTATACACCCCGTTCATGCTGTTTCTGATAATTTATTATGTGAGGATCCACAGGGAAACGTAATACCAGATAGATCTAAACTTATAAAAGTTGCAATACCAATCCCCGGGTTTGTGCATGAAATTATTTGTTATGACACCCAAAATTCTGGTCAGAAAATTGAGAAAGAGCGGTATTATTATGTTGTAAGCCTCTCAGACTACCTAGCAAACTTGTATCAATATTTTGTTGGGATTGTCGGTATCTTGGCTGCTGTCATGATCATGTATGGTGGTATTATGTGGATTTTGGCAGCAGGGAATCAGTCACGCATACAAAGCGCAAAGAATGTAATATTTTCAGCGATCATCGGTGTTGTTATCGCCTTCTCGTCATATTTGCTGTTGTACTTATTAAATCCTCGAACGGTAGATTATGAAACATTACAGGCGACACTTGACGTACAGGCTATACAAAAAGTTGGCGACTATTCTGAATTCTGTAAAGATTTTGAAAATCCAGGGACGTTAAATCCTCTAACCTACCAATATTATTTTCATATCATAGATAAGGGGACAGAGGCTATTGGCGTTGATCGACCCACGACATCCTATATCGGGTCAGAATATTATTGTGGCGATAAAGTAGCCAAACTCGAGGTCGGAAAAAATTATGTGGTTGGTGATAAAACAGGAATATGTTATGGCGATAAATGCGCAACTCAAGGCCAGGTGTGTGTGAACACTGGTCCATCTTCATACGAATGTCAGTCAACATTTTTAAGAGGCAAAATTAACTGGCCTAGCAGTACAATGATGTATGTTGATTATATTACATTAGTGCCGGTGTGCATTAATGGTGAGGTGCCAGGTGGTGGACTCCAGCAAGGTGGCGACTTAAAGAACAATATCACCGAGGAAGCACATTCATATACTTTTCCATTTAATGGAGGCGGCAGTATTGGGGATTATGCGACGAACTTGAGGTCGAAAATGCAAGATTGCGTTCGAGTAGTTTTGAACAAAAATGAACCCGAACCCGGCAAAACAGACCTCGATTATTTTGCTGGTTTTTATATGGACGTTGAAGTGAATGATGATACTAGTTGGGGGTGGACAACTGACGATAGCTACGCTGTTGGGACTGAATGCATTCCGGTTCAAGGTGTCGATTGGAGTAAAAAAAGTCCAAGTGATTTAACAAAAGACGAATGGATGCAAATTATTGTAAATGAACAACTTATTCCGTGGAGCGCCTTTTTTGAAGATCCGACGGATCCCCAGGCTTCTGATGTCTGCAAAAGAGACCTTAATTATTGTCTTTTAAGAACAAAGACGTGCAATTTAGAAATTAATCGGCAGCAGTACCCATCTCGATAACCCATGAATATTCGACGCATCATTCTTATTTCATTATTTGTTCTTTTCGTAGTTGCTGCTGTGGTAGCAATTTATTTTGTTTTCTTTAAGACACCCGCGACTCCAGACCCGAATGCAAATCAGAATACCAACGGTGGTACACTTCCATCGACAGACGTAAATGTTAACCGCTCTATCGTGACAAATGGTGCTATCCCAGTTTCTAACACCAATGGCAGCATAGGAACAAATGTTAACGCATCCGATGTTGCGGATGGAGGAGTCACGAAAGTAAACACGCTCGTGAGCAGCAACGCGCAGGACGCAACGCTAACCATGTCAGGCGATACGCTTCGGTTTTATGACCCGTCCAGTGGTACATTTTATGAAACGAATCAGGACGGGACAAACAAGCATCAGCTTGCAAGCCAGCTTTTTCCTGATGCTGAAAACATTACGTGGTCAGCAGATTCGAATAAAGCAGTTATCCAATTTCCAGACGATTCAACCATTGTCTATGATTTTAATGGACAGAAACAGTATACATTACCAAAAAACACCGAGGACTATTCCTTTGACCCTTCTGGGAATCAGCTTGCCTATAAATACGTCCCAGATAATATTGAAGAGCGCTATATTGTAACATCCAATATTGATGGTTCAGGAATAAAATTTGTTGAACCGATTGGTGATCAGGCGGCGAATGTACAGGTTGACTGGTCTCCGCGTGGAGATGTGGTCGCGACATATA
Organism: uncultured Gammaproteobacteria bacterium; assembly: GCA_964524365.1. Taxonomy (GTDB): domain Bacteria; phylum Patescibacteriota; class Patescibacteriia; order PEXW01; family CAZGDO01; genus CAZGDO01. The sequence continues at coordinate 8,933 of CAZGDO010000032.1, forward strand.
GAAAAAGCATTAATTCCACCTCCCAAGAAGTTATTTTCATTGGTCAGAATAAAGAAAATTTTAAATCTGCCACAACTGAGGGCAGAGGATTTACCGCATCATATTCACCAACAGGAGATCAGATGATTTATAGCGTCTATTCAGCCAGCTCAAATTATAACCCCGAACTATATATTATGAATGCGTCTGGTGACAGTATCGGGTCAGGTCGCACAAAACTTGATTTGCAGACGTGGCCTGATAAATGCGCGTTTTCGGGATCTGCAATTTATTGCGCGGAACCCTCATTTTTGTCTCCTGGCAGCGGGTTGTACCCAAATCAAGCCTCATCGTCATCGGATCGTTTTTATATAGTGAATCCGCAAACTGGCACGACTGAATTGCTAGCTAACCCAAATATTCCGGTGAGCGCAACGAATTTGTATGTGTCATCGGATGGGCGTCGTCTTTTTTTCACAAACGCGAAAACAGGCGCGCTTGAAAGCATCTTGCTACCTTAATGTATGAATGAACAACCTCGAACGTGGTTAAAGAAGAATGGCCCACTTATCGTGATAGCTGGTTTTGCGGTCCTTGCACTTCTCTATTTAGGCGACAGTGTTGTAAACCAGCGTTCCCAGAGGATTAGTTTGACTCCGATTGTGCCTGAGATTTCTTCTGATGATCCTTATCAAGGCAATAAAGACGCAACGGTTACTGTCATTGAGTTTGGAGAGTTTAGTTGTTCTGCGTGCGCGGCAGAGGTATCGGTTGTGAAAGATATCATCAATGATTATGGTGAGGACGTTTTATTTGTCTGGAAAGATGCTCCCCTTGATACACTTTCTTCAGAAACACGTTTAGCAAGCATTGCGGCACAATGCGCAGCTAAACAGAATAAATTTTGGGAAATGCAAGAAGCGCTTTTTTTGAAGCAAAGTGAACTAGGTCGCGATTTGTACCTGGCTACCGCTGAAGATTTGAAGCTTGATGTAGAGTTATTTACATCCTGTTTTGATAATCGCGAAACCAATAAAATTGTTAATAGAAATATTCAAGAAGCAAATGACGCGTTTATAAACGCAACACCGACCTTCTATATCAATGGCATCAAGTATGAGGGGTACATGGAATATGTGGATTTTATTGATGCCTTTTCTCAATAATCATGGCTAAGAATACAACAATATTCCGCTGCCAGAAGTGTGACAGCCAGTTTCCGAAATGGCAGGGAAAATGCACTGAATGTGGCGCATGGGGTACGCTTATAGAAGAACAACACCAAACGCATGTCTCACAGAAGTCTGTGGTGAGCATGACGGGCGCGCCGGCACAGATGACAAAACTAGGAAGCATGATTGGCGAAAGCGTGCAACGGATCCCATCGGGCATTACTGAAGTTGATCGCGTGCTTGGCGGTGGCATCGTCCCGGGCGCGGTTTATTTGTTGACTGGTGATCCAGGGGTGGGCAAATCAACATTATTACTTCAACTTGCATCGGCAATTGATAAAGAAGCTCTTTATTTTTCAGCAGAGGAGTCGCTTGATCAAATAAAAAATCGTGTTGATCGACTTGGCGTTGATCTTTCAAAAGTCGGATTTGCTTCAGAAAATGATTTAGATACACTTCTTGCCACCATACAGCAATCCGCATGCGCATTTGCGATTATTGATTCCCTGCAAACAATTCGAGATGCAAATCTTGCGCAGGAACCGGGAAGTGTCACGCAAATAAAAACAAGCACAGCAAAGCTTGTCGAGGTGGCAAAGCAAAAACACATCGCTCTGTTTCTGGTTGGCCATGTTACAAAATCTGGCAATGTTGCAGGCCCTAAAACATTAGAACATCTTGTTGATGGCGTTTTGCATCTTGAGGGAGATCAGCATCATCAGTATCGTATTTTACGTAGTACAAAAAATCGTTTTGGATCCATAGATGAGATAGGTGTTTTTGAAGTAGACTCTAGCGGATTGCATCCAGCAAAAAATCCTTCTGAAGTTTTTCTTGCTGAACAGACGACCCAAATACCAGGATCGGTTGTCACGCCCGTTGTCGAAGGGAGTCGCGTATTTTTTGTCGAATATCAGGCGCTTGTTTCGCGAACGTCATTTGGGTATCCTGTTCGGAAATCCGTCGGGTTTGATCAAAATCGACTTCAGATGCTCATAGCCGTACTCGTGAAGCGTTTACGCTTGCCACTTGATCAATTTGACGTTCATTTGAATGTCGCGGGAGGGATGAAAATGCAGGAGCCCGCATGCGACATGGCGGTTATGGCTGCCGTTATTAGCGCACTAAAAAATATTACGTTACCACGTCAATCGATTGTGTTCGGTGAAGTTGGTCTAGCTGGCGAAGTTCGACCTGTTTCATTTTTTGAACGCAGGATTGCCGAAGCAAAAAAACTTGGATACACGAATATCTTGTGTCCAAAAGGAAAAACAGGCTCTGACACTTCTGTCACAAGTCTTGGCAGTATTGCTGATTTTGTTCGTATCGTCGGCGCTTAATGGTCCGACAGCGCAGCAACTATTTTTTGTGCGCGCGCAATCAGGGCTGTATCAGCTAGGTTTGCGATTTTTAAGGGAAGAAACCCAGACTGGAGCGTCCCGAACAACGCACCCGGACCGCGCAGCTCAAGATCTAGCTGAGCAAGCCTGAAACCATCGGTAGTCGTTGAAAAGGCCCCTAAACGAGGGATAACACCTTTTGTGTTGTCTGTTTGTATTGCGTAGCATGTAGCGGGTTTGTCGTTTCTGCCGATTCGCCCCCTAAATTGATGCAGTTGCGCAAGTCCAAACCGTTCCGCGCCCTCAATAAGCATTGTCGTCGCATTTGGGACATCGACCCCGACTTCGACGACCGCAGTCGCCACGAGAATTTGAGTTTCATTGGAAACAAAAGACGCCATTGTTTCATCTTTTTTTCTTTGGGAAAGTTTTCCATGAAGTAGGCCGACGGTCAGATCCGGGAAAATATTTTTACTCAGGTCTTCGTAGACAGCGGTTGCTGCTTTGACGCCGAGTGTATCTGATTCGTCAATAATAGGACAAATGACAAAAGCCTGTTCTCCTTGTAGTATCGCATTGCGTATGTGCGTATAAGCAATACCGCGCTGGTTTTCGCGCAAAATCTTTGTGATAACCTCCTGCCGTTTACCGGGTTTTTCCGTGAGTAGCGATACATCTGCGCCAGTAAAGAGCAATCGAGCCAATGATCGTGGGATCGGTGTAGCAGTGAGGGAGAGATAGTGCGGGATTCGTTTGTCTCGCGCTGTTAAGAGTAATCCGCCGCGTTGTCGTACTCCGAATCGATGTTGCTCATCGACTATAGCCAGCGCCAATGAATGCCATTGAACATCTTTTTGAATAACGGCGTGTGTCCCAACAACATACGAAGCAGTGTTGTGTGCAAGTGCATCCAGCATTTGTTTTTTTGTGAGGTGAGACTCCGCGCCATTTTTAAACAATATTCTGCTTGTCCTAGTAAAGAGCGCGACTGTAATATCATGTTTTTGAAACAGTTGCAAAAAAGATCGAAAGTGCTGTTGCGCTAGAATATCTGTTGGAGCAAGTAAAACCGCCTGGTCGCCTTTTGCGACGACAGCAAGTGCGGTGAGATGAGCAATAACTGTTTTTCCTGATCCGACATCACCATTTAGTAGTCGCTTCATTGGATATTTTTTACTAAGATCTTTTGTAATAACTTTACATGCCTGGGATTGGCTGGGGGTAAGTTGAAAAGGAAGTTGTTGCACAAAAGAATTTATTTTTTTTTCGGCATCCTCATAAATGATTCCATGCTCATTTTTACGTAGTTGTGTGGCGTCTCGCAATGAGAGCAGCAGATCTATGACTTCTTGGGTTGCGATACGATGCCGAGCTTGTTCAGCATGCTTTGTCGTCACGGGAAAATGCACAATTTTTAATGCAGCCGAAAATGGCATAAGTGAAAATTCCTTTCTGATGTTTTCTGGTAACGGGTCGGTCAACGCATCAGCAAGTGGAAGCACGGTTTTGGTAAGCGCACGAATAGTTTTTTGCGTAACGCTTTTTGTCGTCGAGTATACGGGTACGACTCGCGCGGTGTGTGTCGGGTTATCTGAAACATGTTCATAGACAGGGTTAACGAATTGCATGCCGTACTTACCCACATCAATTCGTCCAGCGATAAAAATATCATCACCCTCGTGAAGACTTGTCGCAAGATAAGGCTGATTGAACCAGATAATCTTAATTGAGCCGGACGCATCCTCAATTAGTCCTTCGGTAAAGCGCATCCACTTGCGCGGCGATCGCCGTGCTGACAGTAATCGTATCTTTCCTTTTACACACGCATAGCTGTTACCTAATAGTTTTCCGATTGGGGTGATAGTCCTAAAATCTTCATATCGAATCGGAAAAGTATACAAAACATCCTTGGCAGTATGCATGCCAAGACGTTCAAGTAATGCTGTTGTTTTTGCGCCTATGTGTGGAAAGGCGCTCACTGGCGTTGAAAGCGTTATGCGCATTCGTGTGCGTTCTCCTTGTTAAGTTTGGCTTTAGCGAAATTGCCCTCGGGCTAGGAATCGAACCTACATTACAGGCACCGCAAGCCTGCGTAAC
>CAZGDO010000033.1:0-13108 GCA_964524365.1 uncultured Gammaproteobacteria bacterium
TAAGCATTATGAATTGACTGCGGATGAACGCTGGAACGCTGCGATTGTTCCTGGCGCAGAATTTAATGCGCAATTAGTCGGACGCGCGCTCACATTTTTGCGGGGCATTGCAATAGGCTATCCAGGAAAAACGATTTTAGTGGTAACGCATGGCGGCGTCGTGCTAACGCTGGCTGCGCACCTAGGGCTTATTCCAAAAGAGGATTCTTACGGATATACCGTTGAGAATGCGGGTTTTATCCAGTTGCAAAGTGACGGCACAACCTTTATAATGAAGCAAGCTGAAGGGTTAAAAAAGAAATCATGAAATATTTTTTAGGAATCATTTTTATCGTTATCGGCTTTATTGTGGTGTGGAAATCTGACTGGCTATATGAAAATATGGGAGCAGTAGCATTTGCAGAAGAAAAGATGGGTAGCTGGGGAGGAAGCAAATTTTTTTATAAGCTTATCGGTATTTTGATCATATTTCTTTCTTTTCTCTTCATGTCTGGTGGTTTGGGCGCCATTATGCGTAAGATGTTTGGTGGCACATCTGTTTAGAAAATTTTTGAATTACATACAGGACATTAGCCTTATTTACACAATCCAGGCAGGACGTAGCGTTTTGCATATTTTCAGTAATTGGTTTAATATCCTCACAATAGGGGTCCTTAGCTCATTTGGGTCTCGCAAAATTTGCGAGACGGGTAGAAGTGAGCAAGGAGCATGAGCGACGCACGCGAATGATCGATGAATGCGACCACAAGGAGCATTCGTCGCTACCCCGGAAGAGCGCCGCGTTTTGCATATTTTCAGTAATTGGTTTAATATCCTCACAATAGGGGCCCTTAGCTCATTTGGTAGAGCGCCGCGTTTGCATCGCGGAGGTGACCGGTTCGAGCCCGGTAGGGTCCACGGCCCATTAATCATTTCACTCTACGTATCCCTAAACAAGTTAGGGTTACTTTGAGTTTCGTGATTGTGTACCTTTTCGTCAAAAAGATGCTTGGTATACCCGCGCACCTTTTTTTGACGATTGTAAAAAGAACCGGGCAGACGCGTTGTGCGTCTGTCCGGTTTTGTATGTTGAAAGATCGTTAGAATCTTGTCTTGAGCGCCGTGATAATCTCCTGAGCGAAGTCATCGTCTACGTCATTGAGCTCATCCCAGAGCACGGTGTTGTCTGAGTAAAGCAGTGAATTTGCAAAGACGAATCCTTCGCCATACGCCATTCAGGAAAGCTCCATCGGCTTTTTATCGCTTGGTTTAATACCCTTGCTCTTTCTGAGCTCGTTGACTTTCGATTTGATTTGATTGATCAGATTTTTGCTGGCCATTGTATTTCCCTTCTACAAGAAGTGTGAATGTTCAGTTACTGTTTGCGCGACATCATGCGATGCCGCACTTCTTCGAGTGCATGCAGGGTGTCCACCCCAAGAAAGTTCTCGGGATGCGGACTCGTGCAAATTGAGACACCCGTATCAGCTCTTGCCGCTTCGAGCGCCTCATAAAGGTGCCACTCTGGCATATCATCCGTATGATGCGTGTGATACTTACTCAAGCTGGTAAGCACGCCACGCAGCCATGATGCTTGGAACAAATATGGACCCGCATGAAGGGTCTCTTTTTTGTTTTGCGGAACAGGTGTCCGCGAAGCGATGTGAGTGAATTCTCCGTGCGCGTTTTTGTGTACAACGCCACATTTTTTGTAGTCGTCATTTTGGCGACTTTCTTCAAATGTGAGAATGCCTGCACGTTGCTTGCTTTGAACCATGTAGCCGAAGAACGCGTCAAGATCTTCAGAAGTGATCAAGGGTTGATCACCCATTAAGATCAGGACATAATCCGTGTTCGGATACGCTCCCTGGTTGATAGCCTCCCAGATTGCGTGCGCTGTTCCGTGGTGCGTTGTTTGAATAGCGATTTCAACGCTGTGCGGTCGTAAGAATTCTTTGAGTTGTTCTCCATACCGTGCGCTGATAATAGTTGTAATCGAATTTATTGACACGCGAGTCATGCCCCGTATTGCTTGTAGCGGATAGCTTAGCACTGGTTTGTTCCCAACCAGTTCAAGCAGTTTTGGTAACCACGGTGCCTCGTGTTCTCGAAGCGCGCGTTTACCACCTGCAAGTAGGACTCCGCCCAGTGTTTCTAGGCTCATGTTATTAATCTCCTGTGTTTGTTTCTATTTTGAAAATCTATGTACCTTAACGAAAACACCACTATTTGTCAAGCTTTGTGGTGCTTTTCTACATTGTGTACTTCGAAGGGGAAATTATTTAGAACCAGAAAAGGTAATTGATTGTAGAACAACCGTACCAGATGTCATGGGGAGTATACGGAATTGATTTACGTGATCCGTCAACGTCCAGTTCGGATATTGGCACGTTTGTATTTTAGAAACAACATTTATTGTTTCTTTGTATGCTTTCGTAATCGCGTTCCCATTTGAGTATTCGTCATTCACAGGCCACGAGAGCGTGAGTTGTCTCCCCCCGAAGTCTTCGGTGGTTTGTATTATTTTAAATTTTACCGTGACTGAACGAATCGATCCTAAAAATAGTTCTGGAAACTTAGGGCTTTCAATATAGCTGTTCCCCTTGGAAATCTCGAGTCGCAATCCATCAGATTGTTGTGTCATCTTAATTCCTCTACTCGTCCATTGTGATGCGACGTCCGAGTTTGTAAAGTCCCACTTCAGTGTATCGGCTGTTGATTGTTGTGCGCTATCAATTTTTTCAATCAGTGGACCCGTTGTGCTCATAAATTCTTTTTTGTCAGCATCCCATTTTATAATAGCGATGCGCGCGGTGTTGTCTGGTTTGCAGAATGGAGATTCAGCGAACGGACGGTTTCCAATTAAAAATGTTTCGATATCAGGGTTGCGGGTTATTTCATAGACGCTTTCCCTAACACTGTGGACACCATAAAATTCGTACGCTCCATAGAAGAGCCCCGGCACCCGACCGACATATACAAAATTTGGATCTCCCTCTAAGAGTGTTTCTGTATTATTAGCGAGTGATTGTTTTACGATTTGCACATTGTTAGAGGCTTTTGACCAAGGAATATAATTAAAAATCCACAAACCCACAAATAAGAGCCCAATCAAACTAAAGAGAGCAGTCCTTGTTATTGCCCACGCTGATCGCCCCTGAAATGGCCACAGTATGGCAAACCAAATCATCACATATCCAATAGAACTAAAAAAGAGTAATCGGGATGCAGCCAAATCATTTGCAATGTATGCATTCAAGCCGAGGACGGGTATGTAGGCGATGACTGCCCACACACATCCGATAACAAGCAATGAGATTTGTTTTCGGTTGCGAATGTTCCCCAACATAAGCGCGACAAGCGCTGATGCGCCCAAAAACATAAGCTTCCAATGAAGAAGAAATTTTTCAAGTAACGAATATCCTTGTTTAGCAATTGACCCAAATATGGATATTGCATAATTCCAGTTCACGACATATATGAATGAAGTGAATATTCTTGACATGTATGATTTTTGAATATTTAGACCCCTTTTTTCTCCACCAACGAGGTAGCCGCCGATTGGGTCATGCAAGATAGTATTCCGACTTATGAGCACGATACCAAGGAAAACCGCAAGCGGAATAATAAAAAGCAACGCAACGGCAATAGCTTTTCGTTTGTTCCAGTTGACAATAAACGGGACGATGAGCGCCGCAAGCGCCGGAAGGACGAATGCAATTTCTTTACTTAAAAAGGCGAGAAGCGCGAACAAGCAGCACAGCATGTACTGCCACCATTTTTTGCTACGTAAAAAATATGTAAAAAAAGCGAGAGAGAAAATTGCAAACGTTGCCGCGTATAAGTCTGGCCGTCCCGCAATCCAGGTAATGACTTCGTGTTGTGCGGGGTAGATCGCAAAAAGAAATGCAATTGCAAACGCAATCTTTTTTTCTTTGAAGATTTGCCATAGCAACATAGCAACACCCATGACAAGCGCGATATGAAATAGTAATTGATGCAAATGATACCCGAGAGTGTTATATCCCCAGATGGCATAATCGAATTCAAATCCAAACGCAACGAGCGGACGATAAAAATTACCGCCTGTTGAAGTTTTAAATGAATCAAACCAGTCATGGGCTTCTACGCGGATGCGAGCATTTCGAACCCAGTCGTAATCGTCTGACAAAAACTGCCCATGAAGCGAGGCAAACTGCAACGCGAACAACGCTATGACGACTACAAGAAAAAATAAAACCCACGCCATTCGAGGAGACGGGCGCATAACACGATGTACTGCATCTTTCATCACAAACATAGGAGAGCGTGAGTTGGTTACCCCTTGAGCGCGTCTTTCAGGGTTTTCCCCGCTTTAAATTTTGGAATCGTGACGGCGGGAATTTGAATTCGCTCTTTTGGATTTAATGGATTTACGCCGGCACGCGCGCTACGTTCTTTTGCCATAAATGTGCCGAATCCTGTGAGCGTTACTTCTTGCCCTTCTTTCAGTGTTTCGATAATCGTTTCGAGCAGGGTATCAAGCATTTTTTCCGTATCCTTTTTTTGGACACCGAGTTTTTGTGATAATTTATCGATGAGTTCTGCTTTATTCATACGTCTCTAGTCTAGTGAATCTCTACAGTTTGGTCAACGCGTTCAATGGAGCGAGCTTTTTTCGATTTTGTATCCACATCAATAATAACAGCATTCAGAATCATGGTACCAGTCTCGGGAATCTCGTGTCTTTTTTTTCGCCCCGTTGTAAATGTTGATACGATAATATCTTTATCAACTCCTATCACACTGTCGCGCGCACCGCACATACCGACATCAGTGATAAACGCAGTCCCCTCTGGTAAGATACGGTTATCTGCCGTGGCAACATGCGTATGTGTCCCGACGACTGCTGACACACGTCCGTCTGCATGCCAGCCAAACCCAACTTTTTCGCTTGTCGCTTCGGCATGGAAATCAACTAGAATAGCATGAGCGCTTTCAACGAGTGGGTCTTTGAGCATTTCATCAAGCGCTGTAAAAGGATTGTCCAGCCCCTCAGCCATAAATACCTGCCCTTGCAGGTTAAGAACCGCAAGTGAGTACGCGCCAACATGCAACCTGTCTATTCCAGATCCTGGGCCTTCTGGATAGTTTTGTGGGCGGATTAGATGGTTCGTTGAATCTCCAAGGAGTTCAAGTGCTTCATCTTTTGACCAAATATGATTTCCTGATGTAAAGCCGTCAATACCTGCTGCGCGTAATTCTTCAAGTGTGCTGCGGGTGATGCCGACGCCATGCGCTGCGTTTTCTGCATTTGCAATTACAACATCTACCGTATACTTTTTTTTAATTTCTGGAAGGGCGGATGCAACAGCTTTGCGTCCGCCTTTTCCGACAATATCACCGATAAAAAGTATTTTCATAATTACCGTGCGTATTCGATAACTCGTTTTTCCCGAATCAGCGTGACTTTGATTTCACCTGGATAATTTAAGTCTTGTTGAATTTGATCTGCGATGTTTCGAGCAAGCTCCATTGCTTTGAAGTCATCTACTTTTTCAGGAGTAACAAAGACACGTAGTTCCCGGCCTGCCTGAATGCCAAATGCTTTTTCAACACCAGGGAAACCTTTCGCGATTCCCTCGAGCTCTTCAAGACGTTGAACATATTGTTCGTACGTATCCTTGCGCGCACCAGGGCGCGATCCTGAAATTGCATCAGCAGTTTTGACAATTGCTTGTTCGATCGTGCGCATGTTGTCTTCATGGTGCGCTATTGTATGGTATGCGATTTCTTCGGACATGTTGAATTTGCGCCGTAAGATATCGTAGCCGATTTCCATGTGAGTTCCCTGGACTTCATGATCGACTGCTTTTCCGATATCGTGCAGAAGCCCACCTTTTTTACATTCCACAACATTCGCTTTTAGTTCCTCAGCAAGCAACCCCGCGATAAGCGCGACTTCAATCGAATGACGTAGGACATTTTGTCCGTAACTTGTTCTGAATTTCAAACGACCCAAAATTTGTAATAATTTCGGATCAAGTCCCGCGACACCAACTTCGAATGCCGCATCTTCACCAGCTTTTCTCATTTCAAGCGCAAGTTCTTTTCGTGCAAGATTAACTGATTCCTCAATGCGCGCAGGGTGAATACGTCCATCGGACATAAGTTTTTCGAGCGCGCGTTTTGCAAGCTGGCGGCGTACTGCATTAAATCCGGAAATAACAATTGAGTCGGGAGTTTCATCAATAATAATTTCAACGCCAGTCAAACTTTCAAGCGCTTTAATGTTGCGACCTTCTTTTCCGATGATGCGGCCTTTCATGTCTTCGGATGGGATAGAAACAATACTTGATGAGTTCTCTGCGGTGACGGGCGATGCGAGTCGTTGCATTGCGAGAGCAAGCAAGTTTTTTGTTTTTACCTCAATTTGTTCCTGGCCATCTTCTTCAACTCGTTTAATGCGTTGTAAAATTTCGTCTTTCATCCGACGCTCAGTATTTTCCAAGAGAACGCGTTTTGCTTCGTCACGTGTCAGCTCGGCAATGCGTTCAAGTTTTGCCATTTGCTGTTCTTTGATCGTTTCAATTTCTTTGCGGATGTTGTCGATGTGGCTTGCTTTTTCTGCCACGCGGTTTTGATTTTTTTCGAGATCTAAAAGTTTTTGGTCAAAGATAGATTCCCGTTTTTCAAGACGCGACTGGATATGGCGTATTTCTTGGCGTCTGAGCGCTTCTTCCCGTTTTGCGTCCTCAACCACTTTTAGCGCCTTATCTTGTGCTTCGAGCATGATTTCTTTCTGCTTCGTTTTGGTTTCAGCAATTGCGATCTCAAGCTTTGATTCAATTGAATCAATTTTTCGAGCAGCCCATACTTTGCGAGCGTAGTATCCGGTTACCATACCACCGGGGATTCCTACCGCAGCAATGATGAGCCACAGAAGATTTTCTATAAGCATATGTGTAGTAATTTCTAAATCAATAAATCTGGAGTTCAAGGAACGAGTTCCTGACATCCAGATACATGCACAATACTTTTTCTCGTTGTCCGCGGTTTTTAGGCGCGCTGTGACTTAATTATTTTGTCGATCAGCCCATAACTTTGAGCTTCTTCTGCCGTCAAAAAATAATCACGGTCGCTGTCCTTTTCAATGCGTTTGATTGATTGCCCGGTGTGTTTTGCAAGAATTGCATTGAGTCGGTCTTTGAGTTTGAGAATATGTTCTGCACGTATCTTGATGTCCGTTGCCTGGCCTTCTGTTCCACCCATGATTTGGTGGATCATGATCTCAGCGTTTGGCAACGCAAAACGCTTGCCTTTTTGTCCTGCGGCAAGAAGTGTTGCACCCATGGATGCAGCAAGCCCTACGCACATTGTCTGTATCTTCGGTTTCACGTATTGCATCGTATCGTAGATTGCCATGCCAGCGCTCACTGATCCGCCGGGTGTATTTATGTAAAGCTTAATATCTTTATTTGGATCTTGGCTTTCCAAAAATAACAACTGCGCAATTACGGTATTTGCGACTACATCATCGATGGGGCTACCCAGAAAAATGATTCGTTCTTTGAGGAGTCGGGAATAAATGTCATATGCCCGTTCTCCGTATGTAGATTTTTCGATGACTGTTGGGATGAGATTCATGAAACTATAAGATAATCGTAAAACAAACGTAGTTTAGATCATACGATGAAGGGCTCTTGCGGTCAAGTTTTGAGGCTAAAACCCCTCATTTTTCGAGGTTAGGCGATATGGAATGAATTGCCTGATACCATGATTGACCCAGGGATCGAAAGTCCTGCTGCTTTTTTGTGTCCGCCACCGCCAAAAACGCGAGCAAAATGAGACACATCCACACCTGGTTGCGTTGAGCGCATGCTTATTTTTATTTTTCCGGGTTCAAGTTCGCTTAATAAAAAGACTGCTCGTGAATCATCGAGTGTGTTTAAAAAGTTTGCGATTCCTTCCGCGTGTTCAACGCTTGCATTGCATGAGATGATATCGTTTTGCGTTAGCACTGTGATAACGACTCCGGATGTATGACGCTTCAGTCGTGAGAGTACGACACCCCAGAGTTTCAGAGCATGAATAGATTTGTTTTTTAGTGTGTGTTGTTGAATGTCCCAAATACGAGCTCCAAATCGCAAAAGTTCAGACGCGACATTTAATGCCGATGATGTTGTGGCGAGGTTTGAAAACCCACCAGTGTCGCTGATAATTCCCGTCAGCATGCAGGTCGCGGAATCTGTGGTAATAGGATGTTCTGTGTGGATAAAATAATTATAGACAATTTCTGCCGTAGACGAACTGTGTGCATCAATAATATTTAAGTCGCCGTAATGGGTGTTGGTTTTATGATGATCAATATTAATAATCGTATGGCGCGCCTTTGTTCGTTCCTGTAAATGGTTATGGATCCCCGCATAGACGAGATCACCTGAATCTAAAGATACGAGTACGTCGTGTGAGCCATCAACAAGGAGTGATGGATTGGTTTGTATGCGATTGCTATTTGGAAGAAACGCGTAATTACTTGGCGAAGCGTTGGCGCAAAAAAGATCATGTGGTTTACGCAGGTCATCTAAATAGAGCGATAGCGCTGTCGCGCTTCCAAGTGTATCGCCGTCCGGGTTTTGATGCATAACTAAAAGGACGCGATCAGCTGCGCGAAGCAGTGTTTGCGCTTTTACAAAAAGGTGAGCATGCGTGTGTTCTTCGTTTGCCATAACCGACTACTCTACGATATTCTTGTATTTCGGTCAAGAGCCAGCATTATTGAGCGAATCAAGTAGCGCTTCAATGTGTTGAGCGTTTTTTTCTGTAGTGTCGATTTGAAATGACAAATCTGGCACGCGGAAAAGGCTTGTTTCCTGTGCAAGTTCGTAGCGAAGCTCTTTTGACCGTTTGATTAGGCGCTCAAAAAGAAATTTTTGTTTATCATCAGGGAACATGGTAACAAAAATTTTCGCGTGTCCAAGATCTCGACTTGTTTGCACCCGTGTGATGGTAATAATCTCTGATGGATCAAGTCCAAGAATGTGCGGGATGCGCTTAGCGAGTGACAAACGTATAGTTTCATTGACCTGCGATATTCGGTCAAAGTTTTTTGGCATACCTATTCAATCAGCTTTCTTGTACGCACTTGTTCGCTAAATAGCTCGAGTGTGTCACCGATTCGGATTTCTGGCGCCCGTTCGATTTTTACGCCACATTCACTCCCCGATGTTACTGAATCCACAACGCGTGGTCCCATACGAAGCTCCATGATGTGTCCTTCTCCGATTGAAATATTTCCTCTTTTGATTTTTACATGAAGACTTGATGTTGCTTTTCCTTCTTGGACGACTCCACCAACAATTTGTGTTTTTCCTTTGCTACGGAATAATCCTGAAACAGTAATCACCGCTTCTATGTTCCGGGTAACTTCAGGTGGCATGCGGCTTTCGAGTTCTGAAATAATATCCTCAATAAGTTTATAGATGATATCAAATTCACGCACCGTCACACCTTCTGTTTCCGCCGCTTCTTTTGTGGCTGTTGGGATTTTTGTGTGGAACGCGTAGATAACCGCGCCGATAGAAGATGCTTCGGCAACGTCGGATTCATTCACGATCCCGATCCCAGTACGCGCGACCTGAATTTTTACACGCGTGCGCGGAAGTTTTTCAAGAGATTCTGTAATTGCTTCTTGTGATCCCGCATTATCTGTTTTTAAAATGATTGTATAGGTATGATCATTTTGTTTACCCTCTTCCCCTGCCTGTTGAATAATTTTTGTTTGCCGTTCTTGCAATGCTTGTGTTCTGATTTTTTGCACCTTTAACACTTTTTTCAGCGCTTTTTTATCTCCAGTCACTTGTAAAATATCACCGACATCAGGAAGCTCTTTTAATCCGAGGATGCGAACCGGTGTTCCTGGAAGCGCTTTGTCAATTTCAATACCTAGATCGTTTTTCAATAATTTTACTTTACCAGCCACTTCACCGGCAGTAATTAAATCGCCGCGATGTAATGTTCCAGTTTGGACGATAACAGACGCGACAGGACCCTCACCTTTATCAACATGAGATTCGATAACTGTCCCAACGCCAGGTCGATTTGGATCAGCAGTGATTTTATTCTGTTCCAAATCTGCACGAAGCAGCAACATATTAAGTAGGTCGTCTAAACCTTCGCCAGTTATTGCGGACACGGGCGCAACAATAGTTTCACCGCCCCATTTTTCAGGAAGATAACTAATTTCAGCAAGCTGCTGAAATACTTTTTCTGGCGAGCTTCCGTCTTTGTCCATTTTGGTGAGCGCGACAATAAATGGAAGTTCTGTTTTTTTAATTATATTAATTGCTTCAGTGGTTTGTGGTTTGATTCCTTCATCCCACGCAATAACTAAGATCGCAACATCAGCGACATTAGCACCCCGGGATCGCATCGCAGTAAATGCTTCGTGTCCTGGAGTATCTATAAATGTAATTTTTCGTCCGTTTTTTTCTATTTGATACGCGCCAATGTGTTGTGTAATGCCGCCGGCTTCGCCCTCTACTATATGGGATTTTCTAATTGCATCTAGTAGTTTTGTTTTTCCATGATCAACGTGTCCCATGATCACTACGACTGGCGGGTGTGGTTCCTTTGTTTTGTCAGTTTTCATTATATCCTCAATGCGTTGATCTGAGGTTGCTTCTTCGCCGGATCGTTTTTCCATTCGTATTGCCTGAAAGCCCATGTCCTCGGCGATGATCGCTGCAGTTTCAAAATCAATTTCTTCATTGAGGTTTGCGAAGATACCGTTTTTCATAAGTTCCGCAACGACTTCAGTAACGGGTTTGTGTAGCAACGTTGCAAGTTCCCGAACCGCAATTTGATCGGGGATTTGGAGTGTCTGTGTTAACGGAGTTTTCTCATCTTTGTCTTCTTTTGCATCCGACTGTTTCAGCCCCAACTCTATTTCAACTTCAGTAATTAGATGCGGAGATTTTTTCACGCGTTCAATTATTTGATACGCAATTCTATCCTCTACTTTGATTGCTTTTAATCCAATATCAAAACCAACACGCGGGATCAAGTGACGCGTAATTTCTACAGAAAGATTAAGTTGTCGGGCGAGTTCTGTGACGTTCATAGGATGTGTTAATGCTTTGCGAAGTGTAATGAAAAAAGGAGCTTCCGTCAAGGAATCGAAAGCGTTGGCAGTAAATAAAAACGCTGTATTATGCTCCCGAAATAACTCGCAGTTTTTTTGGAATAATTTCTATTGTCGCAGGAGTTTTAACAACCACGTCAGTACCTGAATAAATAGGGAGGCTTTCGTCAGTGCTCTTAATGCGCATGTTCGTTGTTGGAATAATACTATTTCGTCCCGCTTGTTTTTTTCCGAAGAAAGATAAAAGTCCGCTTTCAGGGATTTCTTCGACAATAGTTTCTAGTTTTCCGTCTTGTGCGTTTCCCCGATACCTGTCATCGCAAAAATTTATAATGCGAATTGGAGCTAAACCAGATGTTTTTAAGATGTAGGAATTATCACATTCAATTTTCATGTGGCGTGATGGAAAAATTGACAACGAAGAAAAAAAATAGCGTCCATTGATTTTTCCTACGTCAAGTCTTTGAATGATGCGTTTTGAAAGTATTGTGCATGCTGCTTCGCCTACTGGGATATGAAGTGCTTTTGCAATCGTGTTATTTTCTTCACCAAGAGGCACCAGTCCAAGTGTAATCGAATTATTAGTAAGGTGAGAAACAATAGCGTTAAAAGTTTTGTCATTACCTATTGCAACAATTGTTTTGACACCTTTTCGTTCAGCGTCGTTTACGATATCTTGAATGCTTTTAAGCATTGTCAGTTTTTCAAATCTTCCATTTATTCCCAAATCTTGAATACGCGCTTGTATATGTAAAAGATCACGCTGAAATTTTTTGTCTTGGGCAAATGTGTCAACTAAGTAAAGATACATACACGTTTTCTATTTGACCTCTTTTGCCATTTGCGAATTTTTTTGTTTTGCGATTTTGTTTTTTTCCTGTTGTTCTTCAACTGGACCCATTGAAGATTTTCCCTGGAATGAAGCGCCTGACTCAATGCTAAGGTTTTGTGTTTGAATGTTTCCAATAACGCGAGCCGTTGAGGACAATTCAAGCATTGATGTGGCGGAAATGTTTCCGTGTACTTCGCCGGCAACAAAAATTTTTGATCCTTTAATTTCGGCTTTCACTTTTGCGTCTTTTCCAATTTTTACGTACCCCTCAGTCTTAAGGGTCCCATGAATTGATCCTTCAATTATTACGTCTCCGTTACCAACAACATTACCCTCGAGAGTCACGGAAGGGCCAATAATTGTTTCTATTTCTTGTGAGGGATTCTCTTCCTTGTTAAATATAGCCATAGTAAATTAGTTAGTGTGTATTAATTTAGCCACGAATAAAGGGATTTGTCAATCAAAAATAGATAAATTGCAGAAAAGCTGATTTACGTATAAACTTATTTTGAAATTTAACATACACTTAAAATAAAGCAAATGGAAACTAGTTTTTTTGTAAAAAAAGATATTAAGCTATTTTTAGCGCCTTTGGTTGTTTTAGTGGTAATATTGACAGTAGTCTTCATTTATGATGTAAAGTATCATTTTGTTGACAATATCGCTGAAAAGTTGTATAATATAGTTTTGAATTAGTTCCACGTGGAACATTTCTTAATATTACGAATTGAGCCCTTGTAGTTCAATGGATAGAACAATCCCGTCCTAAGGGATGGATCTGGGTTCGATTCCTAGCAAGGGCAGTTATGGGCTTGTAGCTCAGTTGGCTAGAGCACTTCCATGGCATGGAAGGGGTCAGGGGTTCGAATCCCCTCAAGTCCACCATTTCGAATTTGTTAAAGAAGTTGCCTCGGGGCTTCGCCCCTCGGCATTGGTTTCCGCCAAGAAATTCCAGGGGGTTTTGAATTCCGCCAAAAGAATTCCCGCCGAAAGTCGGCGGTTCGAGCCGATGGAAACAAGAAAATCTCTCATCCGTGAGGGATTTTCTTGTTTAGAGAGATTTTCGGCTTGGTTGGCTTCAATAATCCAGTTTCGCATGAGTTCGAGCCAATGATTACCTTTTCGCTCAAAATCCGATAATTTCTCCTCAATCGTTTTCTTTTCCGCCATTAAAA
>CAZGDO010000034.1:0-12581 GCA_964524365.1 uncultured Gammaproteobacteria bacterium
CGAGCAAGGCGCCGTCATCCCGGCGGAACCCCATCCAATTATTGAACAGGTGTAAACCACTGGTTGTAGATTCTTGTCTACGCTACTCTTTTTTGCTTTTTTGTCAACCCCCTGCGGTTGGCAAGACAACTCTAAACCGCTTCCTTACAATACCTTCTTTAAAAACTGCCCAGTGTAGCTGCGTTTTTCTTTGGCAACGTCATGCGGAGTTCCTTGCGCCACGACTTCCCCTCCTTTGTCCCCGCCTTCAGGTCCCATATCGATAATCCAATCTGCTGATTTTATGACATCAAGATTATGTTCAATCACGAGCACGGTATTGCCTTTATCAACCAAGCGTTGCAACACGAGTAATAACCGTTTCACATCTTCAAAATGCAATCCTGTTGTTGGCTCATCTAAAATGTAAAGTGTTTTTCCAGTCGCTCGGCGGGATAATTCAGTTGCCAGCTTAATGCGCTGCGCCTCCCCACCCGACAATGTTGTCGCTGATTGGCCCAAATGAATATAACCAAGACCAACATCAAACAGCGTCTTAAGTTTTTGATGAATTGCCGGCTGACGCTCGAAAAAGTACATAGCCTCTTCAACGGTCATGTTGAGCACGTCTGCAATGGACTTGCCTTTATAATGAATTTCAAGAATCTGCGGACTATAGCGTTTGCCTTTACACTCTTCACATTCAACATAGACATCGGGTAAAAAATTCATTTCGATCTTCACGAGCCCGTCGCCCTGGCAGGCTTCACATCGGCCACCACGCACGTTAAACGAAAATCGACCCGGACCGTACCCGCGTACTTTTGCTTCAGGAATCTGTGTAAATAAATCTCGGATATACGTGAACAAACCAGTATAGGTTGCCGGGTTTGAGCGCGGTGTCCGTCCTATCGGAGATTGATCAATCACAATGACTTTATCAAGATGCTGAAGCCCCTTTATCTCTTTGTGTTTTCCTGGAATATCTTTTGCGTTGAAAAAATATTGTGCTAGTTCTTTTGCGAGGATGTCCGTCATCAGTGTTGACTTCCCCGATCCAGAGACTCCCGTGATACATACAAATTTACCAAGCGGGATGTTGACTGTCACATTTTTTAAATTAAACTCTTCTGCTCCAACTATAGAAATCTTTTTGCCGTTTCCTTTTCGGTATTTTTTTGGCGACTCGATTTTTTTCTTTCCCGAAAGATACTGGCCTGTCAACGAATTCTTTTTCTGCATAATCTGTTTTGGCGTTCCTTCAGCGACAACTTTTCCACCATGCTCGCCTGCGCCTGGGCCAATATCAACAACGTGATCCGCTGATATAATTGTCTCTTCGTCATGTTCGACAACAAGGACGGTATTACCCAAATCGCGAAGCATTTTCAATGTTTCAATTAATTTTGTATTGTCGCGCTGGTGCAATCCGATTGAGGGTTCGTCTAAAATATAAATTACGCCAACCAATGATGAGCCAATTTGAGTGGCAAGACGTATGCGTTGTGCTTCTCCGCCTGACAGTGTCGATGCCGCTCGATCGAGGGTTACGTAATCAAGGCCAACATTATGCAGAAAACGCAACCGTTCCGTGATTTCCTTCAGAATCTGACGAGCAATCGACACCTCACGCTTGCCGAGTGTTTCAGTCGGCAAATGAGACGCATTGTTTGTCTTAGTCTCTTTTTTGTTTTGTGAAACATACGAAAAAAATTCAAATGCGCGCCCTACCGTCATATCCACAACTTCATTAATTGATTTTCCGACAACCGTGACTGCTAGGACTTCAGGCTTTAAACGTTTCCCATAACACGTCGGGCATTGAAGGACGCGCATGTATCGTTCTATCTCTGCGCGGACATAATCAGATTCAGTCTCTCTGTGCCGTCGCATCAAATTCGGAATAACACCTTCATACGCTTTACGCATCTCTCCTTCAAAATTTTCTGACGAATATCGCATCTTTATTTTTTTGCTATCGCTGCCGTGTAAGACAATGTCTAATTGTTTCTCAGTTAATTTTGCAACCGGAACCCTTGTTGAAAATCCATGCGCCTCACCAACCGCCTCTAGCATCTGGACATACCATCCTTGATTTGAAGAAGTTCTTGACCACGGTCGGATAGCCCCTTCCGCAAGAGACAATTTTTTATTTGGGATAATTAATTTAGGATCAACTTCGAGGCGAGTTCCTAAACCAGTACAATCAGGACACGCGCCATGAGGACTATTGAAAGAAAAATTTCGTGGTTCGAGCGGTGGTAAATTGATATTGCAATGTGGACAAGAAAAATGCTGCGAAAATAAAATATCTTCGTTGTCATTGGGCTTATGCACAATCACCAAACCATTCCCCAAATCGAGTGCCGACTCAAGACTATCATGCAAACGTTGTTTTTCTAATTCCGTAGATAGTGTCAGACGATCAACAACGATATCAAGAGTGTGTTTTTTTTGTTTTTCGATAGGAATACTTTCAGCGTCATCAAGGGTTGAAATTGTACCATCGAGTCGGACGCGCACGTACCCTGCCTTTCGAACACGCGCTAATGCCTGACGCATTTCCCCTTTTTGATCTCTGACCAACGGTGCAAGAAGTAAAAATTTTGTGCCTTCTGGAAGTGCCATAATCTTATCCATCATCTGTTCGATGGTTTGACGGCTCACCGGACGACCGCATTTTGGACAATGAGGTATGCCAGCTCGTGAAAACAACAATCGCAAATAATCATAAATTTCCGTCACGGTACCGACCGTTGAACGAGGGTTGTGGGATGTTGATCGCTGATCAATAGAAATAGCCGGTGAAAGACCGTCGATTTGATCCACATCCGGCTTATCCATTAAACCTAAAAACTGTCGCGCGTACGCGGACAGAGACTCGACATACCGCCGTTGGCCTTCAGCGTAAATCGTATCAAACGCTAGACTTGATTTCCCAGATCCAGAAAGCCCAGTTATCACAACAAGTTTATCACGTGGGATATCGAGCGAAATATTTTTTAAATTATGGACGCGTGCCCCCTTAATTGAGATGACATTCTGATCGACCATTGCAAATTCTTTTTATTCAATTCAAATGCGAAACAGAGTATACCGTCTACGCAAAAGCGTGTCAAGAGCAAGACGCGCGCCTCTTGCGAAAATCACACAGTCTAGGGTACCGTATCTATGTGACACAGACACAATCACACCTGCAAACACAGCTGGAAACGCTTCCAAACAAACCAGGCGTCTATATTTTTCGGGATGCAAAAAAACACATCCTCTATATAGGAAAAGCGAAGCGACTGACGTCGCGAGTCCGCAGTTATTTCCAATCAAGCGCAATTCTGGAACCCCGCAAAGAGCCGATGGTTGCAAAAATATCCGACATTGAAACTATTATTGTGTCATCTGAACGCGACGCGCTTATTCTCGAAGCAAATCTCATTAAGGAAAACCAACCACCTTATAATATCGTCCTCAAAGACGATAAATATTTTCTTTTTATTCGCGTGACGCTTTCTGATGATTTCCCCACACTTGATATGGTCCGAAAAGTAACAACAAAAAAAGATGCATACTTCGGACCATATGCCTCGGCATCAGCAGCCCGAGAAACCGTAAAAGAATTGAAACGAATTTTTAAATTCCGAACTTGTGTACATAACCAAGGTAAGCCATGTTTCGACTACACAATTAGAAGATGTCTTGGTGTCTGTATTGGTGAAATTTCACAGACAGAATATCGTGCAATGATTCATGAACTGCTCCTTTTTTTACGAGGACATGGTGACGTTTTAATAAAGCAGTTATCAAAGAAAATGGAACAATCCGCGAAACAAAAAAAATTTGAATGCGCGGCTCGTCTTCGCGACCGCATACAGGCACTAAAAAAAATCGTTCAACAACAAACGATTATTTCAAACCGCAATGAAGATATTGATATCATTGGAATAGCAAAAGATGGGCGACGCGCGTCCGTCGCGGTTCTGCAGATTCGATCGGGAAAGCTACTACGCAAACAAACCGTGCAATTGAGTAGTGCCATCGAACAAACTGAAGCAGAAAGTGTTAGGGCATTTATCGAACAATATTATGTTGGTATTCCAGAGCAGCCAAGATACATCCTCACGGAAATTATGCCAGATCAAAAAGAAATTTTAGTTAAAATTTTAGGAATCAACATTACCCGTCCACAACGTGGCGTCAAGGCGACTCTGGCGCGCGTAGCACATGACAACGCACAACAAGCACTGGTTACACACCTCGCCTCTTTTGAAAAAGATGAGCTACGCACTCGCACCTCACTGCAAAAGATAAAAACAGCGTTTTCTCTTGCACGAACCCCAATACGCATGGAAAGTTTTGACGTAGCAAACATTTCAGGCAAATATGCGGTCGGCGCCATGATTGTATTTGAAAATGGGAAACCAGCAAAGCAGAAGTACAAAAAATTTACTATCCGCTCAATTCAAACCCCTAATGACCCCCACATGCTTGCCGAAGTTATCGAACGTCGAGTCCAGCGTATGAAGCTTCAATCACCGGGTTGGGAAAAACCAGACCTGATCGTACTTGACGGTGGAAAAGGACAACTGTCAGTTGTTCGTAAAACACTTGATAAAGACGCGGCGCTTATCCCAATAGTCGCACTAGCAAAAGGAGGACACGCGCAGCCCACAAAACTTTCTCAACGAGAAACTTTCTTTCTGTCTGATGGACGCTCATTGCAACTAGCGAGTACGTCGCGCGAATTATTTCTGCTTGAACGGCTTCGGGATGAAGCACATCGATTTGCTACGACCTTCTATCGAAAAAAACATATAAAAAGTCAGAGTGTCTCAGAGCTTGATCATATTCCTGGTATTGGGACAAAACGAAAAAAGGATTTGTTGCGACATTTTGGTTCCGTAATCCGAATACAAAAAGCATCACAGGCTGAACTATCCCGTATTGTGGGGCAACAGGTTGCAATGCGCATCAAAGATGCGCTTGTAAAGAAGAATTGACATACCCACTCCTGTGTGGTATCGTAGATTTTGACCCATATGTCACTCATTTTTAATATCGCACAAATTATTTTAGCTGTATTGCTTAGCGTCATGGTTCTTCTACAACAGAAGGGATCAGGGCTTGGGGCTGCTTTTGGCGGCTCAGATGGCGGCGCGACACAGACACGACGAGGTCCTGAAAAGATTATCTTCAATACCACGGTGGTATTAGTTATTCTCTTTCTAGGAACCGCGCTTGCACGGATCATTCTTGCATAAGCATCACTTTTGACCAGACATCATGAGGTCTTTACTTTCTTGGTTTACCCGAACAAAAAAACAAGGATTACCGTCTTCACAAATAGACGCTGAGCGAAAATATGTGCTCGGACTTCGATCAAGACGCATCCCAACACTTACACAGCTGCGGTATATCCCGCAGTATTTAAGCTCGAACGAGCGATACATATTGCGATTGCTTGTATTAGTGCTTATTACATGCGCATTATTTATCGGCATCCGATTTTGGCAAGAAAATATCGTGCTTATCCCTCGGCAAGGCGGAACATACACTGAAGCGATGATCGGTTTCCCAAGATTTATCAACCCTGTCTTGGCGGTCGACAATTCAACTGATAGCGACCTAACAAAATTATTTTTTCCAGGGCTGATAAAAACGAATGAAAAAAATGAGCTTGTTCCTGATCTCGCAGAAAATTTCACTGTCAGTGAAGACGCCCGCACATACACCTTTACTCTTCGTACCGACTTAATATGGGATGATGGCGAACCACTCACTATAGATGATGTACTGTTCACGTTTCAGCTTATCCAGGACCCGAACTATTCATCGCCTTGGAATTACACCTTTAAAGACGCGACATTTGAACGAACCGATGATTCAACGCTCACGGTGAAATTAAAAGAACCATCTACCTTGTTTTTGGGATATTTCACCATCGGTATTTTGCCATTACACCGGTATAGTGACGTCCAACACGCAAACTTTCTGCTTGTCGAAGACAATACTCGCCCAACAGGTGCTGGCCCATTTAAGTTCAAATCGTTAGTACGATCTCGAAGCGGAGAAATCCGCAGCTATATCCTTGAGCGAAACCCGTTGTATCACGGTGACGCGCCGTATTTAAATGAGTTACGCTTCAAATTCTACCCTGACCTTCAAACAGCGCTTGTAGCCCTGCATAACCGCGAAGCACAGGGACTTGCGTTTGTCCCACCATGGTACGAACAAAAAGAACAGGAAATCGCACACACAATAAAAGATCCTCTTATTTTGCCGCAAGTCACGGCATTGTTTTTCAACCTGAAGAATAATCTCTTTGATAATAAAGACTTACGCCGCGCGCTCATTTTGACAACTGACCGTCAAGAAATTACCGACACCGTCGTCGGCAACAATGGATTAATTTCTGAAGGACCATTCGCGCCTGGCTTTATCGGATTCGCTCCAGACCTCGCAACGCGCCCCCGCATCACACAAGAAGCAAGCGACCTACTCGACTCTGTCGGATATAAACTAGATGAAAACGGAGTTAGGAAAAAAAGCGACACCGCCCTACGTATTGTTATTACAACGGTAAACGAAGAGCCCTACATCCAAATTGGTGACATCATCAAACAAAATTGGGGTGAACTTGGAATCGACGTCGAAATCCAGCTTGTTGAACCAGGACGTTTTACTCAAGACGTATTAAAACCGCGTCGATATGATGTGCTCCTATATGGAGAACTCTTCGATCAAACACTTGATCCCTATGTCTTTTGGCATTCAAGTGAAGCGCTTGATCCAGGATTGAATTTTTCAATCTTTATAAACAAAAAAGTTGATACACTCTTACAATCAAGCAGAACCGAATGGAGTCGAGAAAAAAGAACCGAAAACTACCAAGAGGTACAGCGTATCATCGCAGATGAATTGCCAGCAATCTTTTTGTACACACCAATTTATCAATATATTATTCCAGATGACCTGCAAAACGTTTCAACAGGCAATCTCTTAAACCCGGTCGAACGGTTTAAAAACATTGCGCAATGGTATATGCGCACTAAACCGGTCATGAAAAATTCACTGCCCTAATCAACGAGTAGCCGCGGGCGAGTGGCGGAACTGGTAGACGCGCACGGTTCAGAGCCGTGTGGGAGCAATCTCGTGGAGGTTCAAGTCCTCTCTCGCCCACCACACATTTAAACACAGCATCTTACATAATAATCAAAAACTGCAGATAAAACACACTGCTGCGGTAAACAAATACACACATGACACCAATAAAAAAACAAACTGGGGGGGCTCCCCAGCACAAGAAAAAACAATTTCGCGCTAGTTTGCGCATCATCCCGCTCGGCGGGCAAGAAGAAGTAGGCCGCAATATGACTATCTTCGAACTTGACAATGATATTGTTATCCTCGATATGGGGGTACAATTTCCAGAAGAATACATGCATGGGATCGACTACATCATCCCAAATATTTCATATTTGAAAGGGAAAGAAAGAAATATCAGAGGAGTTATTTTTAGCCACGGACACCTTGACCACATCGGCGCAGCTCCTATTCTTCTTGAAAAACTTGGCAACCCGCTTATTGTCGGTCGGCCACTCACACTTGGATTAATTAAAAACAGACAAGAAGACTACAAGAAAAACACTGCATCAAAACTGAAAACATTACTTATTAATTCAGTAAATCAAACAATCCGGCTGGGGGCATTCACAGTTAAGTTCTTCCCCGTAGATCATTCAATTATGGACGCAGTTGGGGTAATTCTTGAAACAGCTCACGGGACCATCATTCATCCTGGCGATTGGACTTATGAAAAAAATCCACTCAATCGAAAACCGATTACCTACCATCAGCTTTCAAAACTGAAAAAACCGACAGTGCTTATGCTTGAATCGCTCGGCGCGACACAAACACGCGAACGGATTCCAGAACAAACAATGTATCAAAATACTGAAAAACTCATCCGGCAGGCGCCGGGACGCGTTATCATCAGTACATTCGCATCACAAGTTGAACGCATAAAACTGATGTTAGAATTTGCAGAAAAATACGGACGTAAAGTTGCGCTTGACGGCTATAGCATGAAAGTAAATATTGAACTAGCAAAACAATTCGGATACATCAAGATCAAGTCAAAAACAATTATCCCAATCGAGCGGGTTAATAACTTCCCCGATAAACGGGTCGTTATCATTTGCACTGGTGCGCAAGGAGAAAACCGAGCTGTGCTGTCCCGCATGGTAAATGGAGAGCACCGTTTTGTAAAGATTAAAAAACATGACACGGTTATCTTCTCCTCGTCGGTTATACCCGGCAACGAAGTAACCATCCAGCGGCTCAAAGACAATTTGTATCGGCTGTGCGATAACGTAGTTCATTCTGATATTATGGACGTTCACTCTTCTGGCCACAGTTCTGCAAGCGACATGGTTGAGGTGATAAAGCAAATTAATCCAACATATTTCCTTCCCGTCTATGCAAACCACTATTTCTTAAAAGAAGCAGAGAAGCTCATGGTAAGAAATCACTTCCCAGAAAAAAGTATATTCATTCTTGATAACGGGTCAATACTCGAATTCAAAAATGGGCGGCCAAACATGCTCAAAGAAAAAGCGAAAACCGACTACGTCTATGTTGATGGCTTGGGAGTTGGCGACATCTCGCATGTCATTTTACGTGACCGCCACACGCTCTCTGAGGATGGCATGGTTATCGTTATAGCAAAAATTAGTAACAGGACCGGTGAGCTCATTGGGGAACCGGATCTAATCATGAAAGGATTTATCAACGAAACCCTCAATAAAGAAAAGCAGTTGATCCAAAATACCAAACAACGCATCAAAAAAATTCTCAAAGACAAGGAACCGCGATCCGCTGCAAGCGAAGGATATCAGCGCCAAAAAATTACCGAAGATCTCGGCCAATACTTCTTCAATAAAACAGAGCGACGTCCGATGATCCTGCCAGTTTTGATAAACGTATAAAAACACGGTACACTTCTGGTATGAACAAAAAACCGCGGATAGTTTCAGGGATTCAACCATCAGGAAAACTGCACATTGGTAATTACCTTGGCGCAGTGAGGCAGTTTATCGAATTACAGGACAGTGGCTTGTATGACTGCTTTTTTTTCATTGCTGATCTGCATTCCTTAAGCGAAAACTACGACCCAGCGCAAAAACAGAGGGATGTATATGATTTGTTGGCGTCACTACTCGCCCTCGGTCTTAATCCTGACAAATCAACTATATTCTTGCAATCGCAAATCATCGGACACACAGACCTTGGGTGGCTTTTTGCAACAGTTATGCCTATCGCGGAACTCAAACGAATGACCCAGTACAAAGATAAGGCGGGAAGGCAAAAAAATAATATTAACGCTGCGTTGCTTACCTATCCTCTTCTTCAGGCGGCTGATGTTCTTATTTATAATGGTGAACTTGTGCCGGTTGGACAAGACCAAGAACAGCATATTGAATTAATCCGAGTGGTGGCAAAAAAAATGAACACCAAATTCAAAACTTCGTTCCCTGAATCCAAGCCACTGTTTACAAAAACACCAAAAATAATGAGCTTAAGAGACCCTCAAAAGAAAATGTCAAAATCACTCGGCGATGCGCATGTGCTTAATATTTTTGACGAACCGGACGTAATTCGAAAAAAATTGCAAAAAGCAATTACCGGCAATGATGCAAAAAGTACTGACGCAAAAGGCTTTCTGGAATTATATGCTCAATTTATCGGGAAACCTGATGGACAGTTTTCAGATATGAAAAAAAATCTTGCCGAGCGCATCATTTTAACTTTCAATGATGCTCGTAAACAATACACTGCATTGCTCACACAACAAACTGCACTCGATAAAATTCTTGACAAAGGCCGTGCGAGGGCTCAACCTATAGCAACAGAAACGCTCAATCAAACAAAACAAAAAATGGGTCTTTTATAGACCGTTCTCGTAGAGGGGGTATGTGTATGTTCATTAAAAAAATCCTTCACCGTTTTGGTGCCTGGATAAGTTATGTCTTGGTGGTCATGGCTATTTTTGTCTGCTTCCTGTTTTTCCAATTCCCGATCAATTTTGCCCGCGTGAAAGGACGAAAAAACATACCACGGAAAGGAAATAACATTTTGTTTGTGGCAAATCACGACACGATGTTTGATTCCTTCTTTATCGGCATTTGCGCTTTCTTCTTTCGCGTCATTTTCTATCCATCTGAGCCGTTTGTTAATTTTGCGGATCAGAAAAACTACTTTACCACGTGGTACGTAAAGTGTCTGCTCAAGATGCTTCGTACCGAACCAGTCGCACGACGCGATCAGGCAATGTTGATGAAGCGGTATGTACAACTGCTCAAAAAACGTAACCTCCTTATTTTCTATCAGGGGACACGCAGTAAAGACCTGACACTCATTAAGGACGGCCCAGCGTTCGCGATACGCAACGCGAAACCAACTCCGATCGTAGTACCTGTATTCCATGAAGGGATGGACCGCATCTTTTCTCGAGGTGGACCAAAAACACATGGCATATGGCGTTGGTTACCACGCAGTCTCTTTCGAAGACCAACAATCGTATTCGGTAAACCAATCGATTTTACTGATCTACTAACGATCGACGACTCACGCAAGGCAACTGACGCGATCAATACGCGAATTGTGCGCGAAATCCAGCTGCTAAAGGAATTCCTGTCAACGACAAACGCGGTCTCATAGTATCTGTGAGCCGCGTTTTTTTTATTATCCGTGTTCAGTGTGTTAAAATAAATTACATGAAAACGCTCGCGGTTACTGATATGATAAAGGATTATGGCCACACAAAAGCAGTCGATGGTATTTCATCCACTGTTTCAGCGGGTAAAATTTTTGGTTTTTTAGGGCCAAATGGAGCGGGAAAAACAACCACCATCCGCTGCATCATGGACTTCATTCAACCCTCCAGTGGAACAATCACCATTCTTGGTAGGGATGCGCGCGCGGATAGCGTACAACTCAAAAAGAAAATAGGCTTTTTATTCGGCTACGTCCGCCTCTATGATAAATGGGCTGGTCACGACCACATTGCTCTCGCGAAAGAATTGACTGGTGGGCAGATATCGCTGAAGATCTAATTTCGCGACTTGAATTCGACCCTGTTATAAAAACAAAATAACTTTCCTCTGGCAACCGACAAAAGCTTGGGATTATTCTGGCGCTCATGTCCAAGCTTGAAATTATTATCATGGACGAACCTACAAACGCGCTGATCCGCAACACAATATCACAACAAAGTATATGGGTCTTTATTGTGATGAGTATTGTCTGTACGCTAGCAGGCGCATGGTGGTTTACGAAACGCGATATTGCCGCCTAAGCTTGAGACGATTTAATAGCTGCAATAACACGGTCACGCAGAGTTTCCATGTCTGTTTGATTATAGGACTCGACGTTCAATCTCAACAAAGGTTCGGTATTCGACCCCCGCACGTTAAAACGGGCGGTAGCATACTCAACGCTTAAACCGTCTGTTCTATCTTGTTTCCCATCAGAAAATCCAAGTGCGATCTTTTCAATAACCTCTTTTGTATCTTTTACAGTGAAATTAATTTCACCAGACACCTTCACGGCATCAGTCCATTCTTTGACGAGCTCAGACATTTTTTTACCGGTAACCGAAAGCTCCTGCGCTATGAGCAAAAATGGAATCATGCCATTATCACAATAAAAATTATCTCTGAAATACAAATGCGCGCTGTTCTCACCAGCAAAAATCGCATTCTCTTTTCGCATACGTTCTTTGATAAATGTATGTCCGACTTTATTTATTATCCACGAACCACCCGCATCTTCAATTGCTTTTCTCGTCGCAAATACCATCCGCGGCTCGATAACAACATGTTCACCCTTATGCCCTCGAAGCATTATTGATGCGAGTAACGCAACAATATAATAACCATCAATAAACTCTCCATTCTCATTAAAAAAGAAACAGCGGTCGGCGTCTGCATCCCAAGCAACGGCAAAATCAGCACCTGTTTTTTTTACAAGTTCTGATGTTTCTCCGCGATTTTCAGGGACAAGCGGGTCGGGCCTGCCTTTCGGGAACGAACCATCTGGTTCAAAATTCAATTCTTTTACTGACAACGGTAAATTTGCCTCTGCAATCATTTGTTTTGTGGCAACACCTGCCATGCCAAAATTTGCATTTGCTACCACCGTCAGTTTTTGTATTTTTTGTGGATCAATAAATGACAAACAATGCTGTGCATAGGCATCAAGAATATTCTGTCTTGTGATGATGCCTTTATGCTCGACATGTAATTTCTCTTTTTTTTGTGCAATCTTTTTCATGTCTTGAATCCCCGTATCACCAGAAATAGGAACAGCGTCCTTTCGAACCATTTTTACTCCATTGTATTCTCTTGGGTTATGTGAAGCGGAAATAATCATTCCACCGTCAAGACCTAAATGCGCGACCGCAAAATACATCATGTCTGTAGAAATAACACCAATATCAACAACGTCAACACCGGCATCGATAAATCCGGTTGCCGCCGCTACCCACAGCTTTGGTCCTGACTCGCGAACGTCTTTTCCGAGCGCAATTTTTTTTGGTCGAACAAACT
>CAZGDO010000035.1:0-12184 GCA_964524365.1 uncultured Gammaproteobacteria bacterium
GGCAGAAACTGATGGATGAGATCAAGCGGTTCAACAA
Source organism: uncultured Gammaproteobacteria bacterium (assembly GCA_964524365.1). Lineage (GTDB taxonomy): Bacteria > Patescibacteriota > Patescibacteriia > PEXW01 > CAZGDO01 > CAZGDO01. The sequence continues at coordinate 38 of CAZGDO010000035.1, forward strand.
ACTTCAGAAGATTGTGAACAAACAAACCGGCAAAGCACTGGTTGAAGAAAACGACGTAAACATTCGCCAGTATGCAAAATACCTTCTTAAAGAAGGAAGTGTGATTGAAAAACGTGAACTGCTGGCAAACCTGCGAAGCAGGCTAGTTTATCAGGATAAAAAGATTACACTTTTACAGGAAGATTAAATAGTGTCTTCAGTTAATGGTTGAACCAATTGAAAAATTTCCCGACCAACCTCACAACTATACCGATGATAAATAATGAAATACCAGCCCCGGTATATGGATTGTTAAGGCCGCCTTTATTTACGTTTATTGCAAAAATGTAAAAACCGGTGAAAATCATTATATAACCGATGATAATTACGATCTTCCAACCCTTACCAGCGGTATCGGGTTGTTTTGCTTTTACGCCAAGCAAAGTGCTAATTACAAGGATGATAATACCACTTACGATACTCTGTAGAAAGTTTTTATCAAAAAAGTCTTCCATAAACTGATTATATATCTTATTGTTGTACAGGAAAATTGAAAAGTAAAAGTAGCATGAGAAAGCCGTTGCTTTATTTATTCTTTAAGCATTTTCTTTATTTCATCTAAATGGACAGAGCCGGCTTGATTCGGGGGCAGTATTTCCGCAAGACGATAAGGGAAGTACCCTGCGATACCTCGCTTTAAATCAATTGCGTATTGATGCTCATTACGTAAGTTAGCATCAAAATCCTGATAGACATTGTGGTAATTATATAAAGCTTGAGGTTACGGTTCTGTACGCCATCAAGTAATAATTTATTTATGTGCTCATCTTTGAATCCATATCCAATTATTAAAACTTTTTTATTACCTTCCTGTATGATCTGATTGAATAGATTAAAATATGATCGAAGTAAAGGCTCTTTTTGTAAATTTTCCCATTTATTTTTCCCAAGTGCCATTTGGTTTGACCCATCAAATGATTTCCATCCGAATGACCCGTGTAACTTAATATAGTGGATGCCGGCATGATTTTTTATAGATTTTTCAATTTCAGAGTCTATGTTGTCTTTTGGTAAGGTAACAAAATATTCCTTGCTAAACTCTCGTTGCCCATCAAACTGATAAAATTCTTGAGGAAATGAGGGTGCGCCAACAGCTCTATGTCCCAAACGTCTTTCAAGTAGTAAATCCTGGTTAAGAGTAAAAATAAAACTTTGTTTTTGACCCGAGAGATTAAATAAACCCTCCAATAGACCACTACTACCAAAGAGCTTATATACATCAAGTGCAGAAGGATTATCACCATTAAAAACCCATGTTCTCACCGCATCATCTAATGCCTTATACGCACTTTCAACCGCTTCTTGAAAAGCTTTTTTATCGTCAAAGGATAGATTAGTATCAGTTTCAACCTTAGAATAAACTGATTCAAAGTCATAATCGTCTTGTAGTAAGGGTCTTAACTTTTCGTTACTTTGAATCAATGTGTTATTAAACACTTTGGCCCACATTTCCTTGCCAAGAAAACCATCAAAATTTTTGGTAAACCCTGCCCCAGTCAGTAGAATTAAATTAGTATATTTATATTCCATAAATAATATTATTGAACAAACTTAACTGTTTGTGAAAACGTTAAATTATTTTTGTTGAAGCCATTTTTTCATTATTTCATTTGCATCTAGTTCCTTCCCCCAGTATTCCTCGCTTATTATCTGACATTGTACTCCGTTGGCCTTTAGTAAATCTTTAAAACTATGTAAATGACGGTGGCCACAAATAAATAGAATATTTCCTCCTGAATAATTCTGTATTCGGCGGAACCACTCCTTCTCGCGATCTGTATCATTATTAATGCCTATTTTCTTTTTTTCTTCCGTTGTTGGATTACAGAATATATGGCCAATCGTTTTTTCTTGGGTTATTTTTTTGGTATATGATTTTGCCGTATGTTTTGCTAGAGCTTCGGTATCCATTTCTTCAGCAATTACCTTAATATCAAATTCATCGATATTTTTACGGACAAAATCACCGAATTTGTTTACTACATCTACTTGGTCGCTGGTGTAACTATTCTTTAAAAACTGTACGCCATGATTTACTCCGATTAAATAGACCATATAATGCACAAAATAAATTTCATCCAATTTATATCGAGTGGATAATATACTCAATACCATTTCTATACGTCTACTCTTTGTGGTAATCTTTATATCTAATGGTATTGAATCTTGGCAAATTACGCAAGGATTTATAATGGAGGAAAATTTTGGAATAAAAAAACAACAACGGCCTATGAAAGCCACTGTAGTTTTTTTGGTTGTCGACTTTTTCTATCGAGGGCGATCTGAGCGCTTTTGAGGCACTCGGGTCGCATCCGATAAAAAGTTGTCGATCCGGAGAGGGGGGGATTCGAACCCCCGAACCCTTGCGAGTTACACGCTTTCCAAGCGTGCGCACTAGGCCACTATGCGACCTCTCCATAATGTATCTCAAAGACTATATGAGAAAGCAAAAAAACTCAAGAAAAAAGCTCCACATATTCCTATGTGGAGCCAGAAAATTTACACGAAGACGTGTGTCTTCTTATTCTTGAGCTGCCTTGATCGCGTTGCAGACCGAGTCCACCGGACCCTTTACAACGAATACCTTCACCGATCTGGACAAAAGTTTGACGCCGTGTGCTTGACACGCCTCAGACAGCCTCCTGCCATCAGGGATTCCGAAAGACGGGTAGAAACTAGTTACTTGAATTGTAGATTCTTCGTCAACTGACTGACAGGAAAAACTCGCGCCTTTAGCCAATTGCCTTACCTTTTCGTACGCTTGCTTCGACAATAGCACCTCCTTATGAGATTGAAGGGTGAATGAAAGAACATAAAATACAAAAACCCAGTATAGGAAATCTGGGTCTTTGTGTCAAGTTATATGTCGAGTTATTTCTTTTTCTTCCCTTTGGATTCTGCCTGTTTAACAGCTATTGTTGTCATGAGAACTGTGTCAGGAATAAGCGAGATAGAATCAATATTTTCACGCGCGAGGAATTGTGCGAAGTCAGGGAAATCAGAAGGTGCTTGTCCGCAGATGCCAATTTTACGTTTGTTCTTTTTTGCCGCGGCGATCACGGTTCTAATTAATGTTTTAACTGCTTCATTTCGTTCGTCGTACACGTGAGCCACAAGCGCTGAATCACGATCAACTCCAAGTGTTAATTGAGTGAGATCGTTTGATCCAATTGAAAATCCATCGAAGATTTTTGAGAATTCATCAGCCAAGATAACATTTGACGGAATTTCACACATGACATACACATCAAGTTTGTTCTTTCCGCGCTCTAACCCATGCTTCTTCATGACCGCTTGGACATTCTTTCCTTCTTGGACTGTTCGACAAAATGGAACCATCACCTTAAGATTCACAAGCCCCATCTCTTCACGAACTCTGCGAATCGCTTCGCACTCAAGCGCAAACGCTTTTTCGTAATTTGGATCATAATATCGGGACGCTCCACGCCAGCCAATCATTGGATTGTCTTCTTTTGGTTCGAAATATTTTCCACCAATTAGGTTTGCATATTCGTTCGATTTAAAGTCTGAGAAACGAATAATGACATCCTTTGGATAAAACGCCGCTGAGATGCGAGCGATTCCTTCTGCAAGTTTTTGAATATAAAACTCAGACTTCGATTTATACCCTGCAGTCATTTCTTCAATTAATTTTCTCTCAGATGGATCAGTTACTTTATTGAATTGAAGCAATGCCATCGGATGAATCTTAATATACGATGTGATGATAAACTCTTCACGTGCAAGTCCAACTCCATCGTTTGGAATAAACGATGCCGCAAATGCGCTTTCCGGATCACCCACGTTCATCATGATTTTTGTCTTAGGACGTTTCAATGCTCGCAGGTTGGTCTTTTTAATTTTGAATGGGACTTTGCCTTCATACACGAACCCCCGTTCTCCTTCTGCGCAGGATACAGTAACCACTTTGCCGTTTTTAATTTTTTCCGTCCCTTCGCTTGTCCCAACGATCGCAGGAATCCCAAGTTCGCGCGAAATAATTGCAGCGTGGCATGTGCGCCCGCCGGAATTCGTTACAATCGCCGATGCAATCTTCATGATTGGTTCCCAGTCAGGATCAGTCATTTCTGTCACCAACACTTCGCCTGCCTTGAATTGATTAATATCTTTTACATCTTTAATCACGTGGACTTTACCTGACCCTATTTTTGATCCTATGGACCCGCCGCTGATTATTACTTTTCCGGTTTTGAGCAGAATGTACTCCTCTAAAAAGTTCTGATCTTTTTGGCTGGCAACGGTTTCAGGACGGGCCTGCACGATAAAGAGCTGGCCGGTTTCCCCGTCTTTCGCCCACTCCATATCCATCGGTTTAAATTTTTTCGCTTTTGCGGAATAATGGTCTTCTATAATTGCAGCCCATTTTGCGAGTTGCAGAATTTCTTTATTGTTAATTGCAAATTTCTTCCGATCAGCTACTGACACCGGAATGTTCTTTACGGGCTTTGTCCCTCCGATCGCGTAAATCATTTTAATTTCTTTGGACCCGACTTTCTTGCCAATAATTGGTTTAAAGCCCTGCTTTAAGGTTGGCTTATGAACATAAAATTCATCCGGGGTAACAGCGCCCTGTACGACATTTTCACCGAGGCCATATGACGCATTAATCATGACTGCGTCTCGAAATCCGGATTCCGTATCAATTGAAAACATAACGCCGGATGCCGCTAAGTCTGAACGGACCATTTTCTGAACCGCGATTGAAAGGAGTACATCAAAATGGCTGAATTTCTTTTCTTCACGATACGAAATAGCGCGATTCGTAAACAATGATGCAAAGCATTTTTTGGTTGATTCAATCAATGCATTATGTCCTGCAACATTCAAATAGGTCTCTTGCTGCCCTGCGAATGATGCATCCGGCAAATCTTCTGCTGTGGCGCTTGAACGGACTGCCGTATCAACATTCCTCACCTTGTACATCTTCGACAATTTTGTGTACGCGGCAACAATTTCTTTTTCAAGATCAGACGGAAATTCAGCATTCAAAATAGTCTCACGAACCTTTCGCCCGTGCTCATAAAGATTTGAAAGGTTGTGAACATCTAAATCTTTTAAAATCCTCTTAATATCATCCTTAATGCCAGCTTGTTCAAGCAGGTATGTATATGCATAGGCGGTTATGGCAAAGCCATTTGGCACTTTGACGCCTTTTTTAGAAAGCTCACGATACATCTCACCTAGTGACGCGGTCTTTCCACCAACGAGCGAAATGTCTTTTATGGTAATTTCATCAAACCAAAGAATAAAACGTTTACTTCTTGGCGTGGAACGTTTTGCGATATTTTTTGCCTTTGTCATGTGTGTGTTTTAACTTGTAAGAGATGCTCCTCTGGCTCAACTATCCAAAGGTGTATATAGTATATCAAAAAAATTACCAAAAATCAAGTCATCTTGAATAAACATGATATCCGCCTTGTGAATCTGTTTTAGTTAGTTACCTTGCTTACAATTATTTTATTTTCTCGGCCAGATCAGCAACGACAGGTATCCGAAATTTTTCTCCATGATATGCTTTCTCGAATCCAATCACCATAAGCACAAGAGATAGGCCAGCGACGATCCATCCAACTGCAGGAATAAACCATACTAGTGATCCAACAAACAAAACCATCCCTTGACGGGAATGGAAGCCCACATATGAGTTATCTTTCTTTAGGATAAACATAATGACGCTGACCACCCATATATAGGAAAGCGCTCCAAATAATTTATCGTCTTGAGATGTATTTTTTGATTCCATGTGCTTATAGTATACCTCTACCTAAATTTGATGGCAATCGAGATCGACTCCACAGAAGAATTGTTCCAAAAATTCCCGCGAATACGGCTGTAAAAATCGGCTCAGAGATGAGGCGAAAAACAGCCCACGTCTCAAAATACATAATGAGTTTTAGCCCAGCGATGATAAGGCCGGCAAGCAAACCAGAAACAACCATCAAAACGACCATCATGGGCTGCGTTACTTGATAGGTACGAAACATATACAATCCAACAGCGCCAAAGGTTGCTATATATAAAAAGAATACAACAAGCGAATACCAGCTCGTTGAAAACGGCTCACTGCTCTGGACATACCACACATGAAGTGCGGATAATACGACAATCGGTATAAGCGTTGGAAGCGCAACCGCTTTCAGTATTGCTTGGATGCTCAACTGTTCCCAGGATGATGCGAGAATTTTTTTATGCTGTTCGCTTTTCATCGCCTCCATGTGTGCAGTATATCAAAATAAGAAACAACTTAACAGTGCGAGTGTCTTGCGCCCCCACAAATATCCTGATAGGATTCAAAAACTAACTACTATCATATATGCAAAGTTTTCATTTCTGGAGGAAAGTAATGCGACCAGAACAAAGCATTCTCGCCGGACTCGGCGCAATCGCCATTCTACTCTTTACCTCGATCAATACTCCAGTGGTTGTTATATTTGCGATAGGTCTTTCGGTCGCATGCAATGTCGTAGGCGCAAGTCTTTTCCACTACGGTGCCGCAAAAAAAGTTTATGCTCGTAAATATTGGGATTTAATTATTGTTGAGCATCCCGAACGACTCATTGTGCGCGGACTTTCATTTTTTTTACTCTCCATCCTCATCTCTTTGTTGTGGTTGTCTGATGTAATAACAATCATACTTCTGCTAAATGCTATACTAATTTCTTTTTATGCTCGGGTACTTTCAAAACATTGGGTTTCAAAAAATGTCGTCATCGCAATTGTATGCACTACTCCTACGTTAGTTGGCTGGATTGCAGGTGGCATGCAAAACAATTGGACCCTCATCCTTATATCATCAATCTTCTTTACATATCTCGCGCGGGAAATTATAAAAGATGTCAACGATATAGAAGCGAATCATGGTATTCGCGTTACATTGCCCATTTGGTTAAAAAGCAAACAAAAAGCAATGTATGTTGCGTACACCTCTCTTCTTTTTGCTGTCATCTTTTTATTTGTGCTTAACTCAATTTTTTCTGCCTCACTCATCACCTATACGCTTTTTTGGTTGGCTATAGTCCAATTACTACTGATACCCATTATTACAAAAATTAAAGGAACTCGTGTTTCTCCCGATGCGATAAGCATTTCTAATGTTTTAATGCTTGCCTCAGTGGTTATACTTATATTTGTATAACTAAGATAAAAACACCGCGAGAAAAAACAAAAAAAGCCGTAGGTCTTGTGGGTTTCTTATAAACTTTAACAGTAAAACTAAAAATAGCTACAGGTCTTGTGGGTCCCGAGCTATTTTTAGTTTTACTATCCTTTGAAGGGAAAGAGTGGTTTCGGACGAGAAAACCGAAGATTATTTCGCCGAGCCTTTTTACATCCCCATATCCATGCCGCCCATCCCTGGCATACCTCCGCCCATTCCCATGGAAGGGGCATCTTCTTTTTTCTCTGGAATATCAGTGACCGCCGCCTCGGTGGTGAGCATCAAACTTGCTATTGATGCGGCATTTTCGAGTGCTGATCGAGTGACTTTCGTCGGATCAACTATACCCGCGACAACCAAATCCTCATACGTATCAGTCGCGGCATTATATCCTTTATTGCCATCGAGCTTCTTCACTTCTTCTAAAATGACAGCGCCTTCTTTTCCTGCGTTTTGTGCAATCTGCATAATTGGCGCATCAAGCGCTTTCGTTAAAATTGCAACACCAACCTGCTCTTCTTCAGAAAGCGAAAGTTTTGTGAGTACATCTTTCGCGCGGATAAATGCAATTCCACCTCCTGGGACAATTCCTTCTTCAACGGCAGCGCGAGTTGCGTGAAGCGCGTCTTCAATGCGAGCTTTCTTTTCTTTCATTTCAGCTTCTGTCGCGGCGCCTACTTTGATAACAGCAACGCCACCGGAAAGTTTGGCAAGTCGTTCCTGAAATTTTTCTTTGTCAAAATCGGATATTGCATCTTTCAACTCTTTCTTAATCTGCGCAATACGATCTTTAATTTCTGCCTGGTCGCCTTTTCCTTCAACGATTGTGGTAAATTCCTTTGTTGCAATGACTTTTCGAGCCATACCAAGCATATCAGGTGTCGCGGCATCAAGTTTTAATCCCACTTCTTCTGAAATGACTTTACCACCAGTTAATGTCGCGATATCCTGAAGCATTTCCTTCCTGCGATCGCCAAAGCCTGGAGCTTTTACGGCCAAGACATTAAACGTGCCACGGAGCTTGTTAATAACGAATGTTGTCAGCGCTTCGCCGTCAACATCTTCAGCAACAATAACCAATTCCTTTTTTCCTGTCTGCGCAAGTTTTTCAAGGAGTGGCAAGACATCGCTAATTGCTGAAACTTTTTTATCTGTGATAAGAATCTGCGCATCGTTATACACTGACTCCATGCGTGATGCGTCAGTTACCATGTAGGGCGAGACGTATCCTTTATCAAATCGCATACCTTCAACGACTTCTTTATCAAGCCCAAATGTTTGCGATTCCTCAACAGTGATAACACCGTCATTGCCGACTTTTTCCATTGCTTCTGCTATGAGTTTTCCAATTTCTGCATCAGCTGCTGAGATGGAAGCGACTTGCGCAATCTCGTCATTTGTCTTCACTGGTTTAGAAATTTCATGTAATTGTTTCACAACTTCGCGAACGCCTTTTTCGATCCCGCGGCGAACTGCCATGGGATTTGATCCGGCTGATACGAGGCGGAATCCTTCTGAAATCATCTGCTGTGCAAGAATTGTTGCAGTCGTTGTTCCGTCACCTGCGACATCATTTGTTTTTGACGCTACTTCCTGAACAAGCTGTGCGCCCATGTTTTCAAACTTGTCTTCAAGTTCAATTTCTTTTGCGATAGTGACACCATCATTAATAATCGTCGGACTTCCATATCCTTTATCTAACGCAACATTTCGACCCTTTGGTCCGAGAGTAATTTTAACAGTGTTAGCGAGCTTATCGACTCCTGTTTTTAATTTTTTACGAGCCTGCTCGTCAAATAAAATCTGTTTTGCCATAGGTATTTCTTGTTTAAATTATTATTCAATGACAGCCAAAACATCCTCTTCTTTGAGGATCTTGTATTCGATGTCTTCGATTTCAACTTCATCTCCGGCGTATTTTCCGAAAACAACTCGGCTTCCGACCTTGAGATTGAGTTTAGTAACTTTTGCACCATCGCCGATAGCGATGATTTCTCCTTCTTCCTTTTTCTCTTTTTCGACTGTATCAGGAAGAACAATACCTGACGCAGTCACTTCTTCTTGTTTGACCGGTTTTACGACAACGCGGTCCCCCAATGGTTTGAGTTTCATATCGTTACTTAATTAGTGAGTGAGGTGTTAAATTAGCACTTACCCCTCGAGAGTGCTAATAGCTATTTTATCATAAATTTTTTGGGTGTCAAGTATTCTCTTCTATGCTCGTACGCACCGAGAAACCGAGCAACGTAAAAAGAAGGAAAATACCAGCGGGAAGCGTTACTAAATAATGGTCAAACAAACCAATAACTACAATCAAAACTACAAAACTAAGTCCTAGGGCGCTTAATGGAAAACGAGAGCGACGCTGACTTTTAATGGCGATATACGCGTCCCTGCTCAGAAAAAGAAGCACCCATAGAAATGCTATAGCTGTAAAGATAGACGCTTCGCCGGCAAGTAAAAGAAAAATATTATGTGGGGGTTGGATTTCCCACCAATATAATTTCCCTTCGCCCTGCGCTTGAATATAATATGTGGAACGTCCCAAGCCGATACCTTCGGCCCAGTGCGACTTTATAATATCAACACCATCCACGATTGATCGATGACGATCCTGTAAAGAGACCTGCTCAACGGATTCACGGACCAAAACCCGCTCGGTTATAAGTGGCGAAAAAACTGAAACATTGGTTGTTAAAAAAATTATTGGGATAAGCGCGGCAAATACCCACAAGCGAAGCTCGTGACGATAATTTCTTTGTATGGTGACAGCCGCGAGCACAACTAAACCACATGCAAGCCCGAGCCACGCGCTTCTTGAAAAAGAAAATGCAAGCGCGGCAAATAAGATGACGGACGCAACAACCCATCCATGTTGTCGTACAAATGCTTTGATATTGTGTCCGTGGGTGATAAAATTTTCTTTGCGTCGAAGAACCAAAGCAAAAAGAAAGAGCGATGCGCTTGCAAGATACCCGCCAAAAATATTCGGGTGAGAAAACGTGCCATACGCACGCATATATCTCCCGATTGAGGATAAAAGAACCGAAACGCCAGCAACAGAGGGAATCTGTTCTGCGACTCCGACATAAGATGAACCAGGGACGTATTGCGCGATAAACTGCCACACACCAAAAAAAGACGCTCCAAAAATTCCTGCAATAAAAAAAATTCCCAAAAAACGAGTTTTGTCGGGAATAACTGCAAGAATTGCCAAAAGAAAAAATCCTTCAAGAAAACGAAGGAACAACACCCAAGTATTTTTCGCGTCATGATTTACAAATACAGAAACAGCCAGAAGCGCGACAAAAATGACAAAACCAACAATCGAGCTCAACGGCACAGCCCTCCAGCTTTTCCGAGCCAGAAGCGCGACAAAAATAACTACGACAAGCAAGATATCAAGCAGATACAAGCTAATCTCACCAAACGGCCAAAGGTGTGCTTCAAGTGTTTCTGACTGCAAAACATAATGTGTTTGTAATGGCAGTAGAAACAACCAAAGTCGAGTGACCCAAATAAAAAGCGTTTGTATTTTCATATGTGTGTTGCTCCAAGAATATCTGCCACTTTTTGTTCCATTTTGGTACGGTAAAACGCTCGGCGATCTTCTTCGTGAAACTTCAACGTTCGTTCATCAACCACTACATCGTGTGGCTGGGTCCGCATTCTTCGTGACGCGGAACGTTTCAATTTTCGCAACTGTGTCACAAATCGCGTCCGTTCTAAAAGTGGTGCAAACGGAAGCAGACACACTTCTGCGGTCCTGCGAATAATAATAGATATAAAAAAATCAGGCACTTGGCGACGTATGGTTGGTGTGTAAGGATAGGCATCTGAAAAATAAGTACGCAACCAGTCGCTATTCGCCTGCCAATACTTCTCAGCCGTCTGATGAATAGAAAATATTGGAATAACATGTCGAATCCACTGCGCAAGATACGGATCACGTGGTGCAAGGGCAAAACGATGCACATCAAGGCCATCGGTTGCCACATAAAAACTTAAACACAATCGATTTGCAATATGGAAACCATGACGGCGCATGCCAAGTATGTGCAGTACGACGGTAGTCAACATGTGCACAATATGAACACGACTCTTCTCGGCTACTATAAAAATATCTATGTCGCCGTCAGCTCTCGACATTTCAAAGGAAAGCGTATTACAAACTCCAACCATACGTATAAAAGGAATAAACCGCAAAAAACGCGTTACCCGAACGGCTCGGGTAAATTTTTCTTCAGATAACAACCCGCGTTCAATACGTTCGTCGATGAGTTGCTCACGACCCGGTAATACCACAAATGGCCCAGATTGGACAAGTGCCTGACTCATGAGTAAATATTTCAATGCATCATCATATTGCGATACGGTTGGTTTCTTCGGCGCATCAAACTCAAGCTCATATACCTCTGTGTCGGTAAGCGCCGTGTCTATCGCATCAAAAAAAGCGACAGTTGATAGTATGCCCTCCTGAATATGCGTATCCATAGCATTAGTATACCGTGTTTTCGTATTGTGACAACGAGAAAAAACTACCCGGAAGAAACGTCTTCCGGGTATGTCGTACTTATGTACAGAAATCACGCAGGAACTACCACGAGCAAGGCGCCGTCATCCCGGCGGAACCCCATCCAATTATTGAACAGGTGTAAGCCCGAGGAATTCGCCTGCACGTACGAAATAAACCGCTCGCATCCCTGATAATGCTCAAGCCCACAAAAACTCGCGATAGGCCGAGTCTTATACAGCTCAGGCTCCAGCCGAAACAGCGTATTTGTTTCGGCAAGATTCGGCCGTTTGTAGCCGCCAGAAATGGCTTCGAGTGCTTCCCTGGTGGTGAAATGACCACTGAGGATCAGAAGTCCAAAACTGATCTGTGCACGCCCCGAACGGATAATCGGGAAGTGCTTACGGACAATAAGTGG
>CAZGDO010000036.1:0-11357 GCA_964524365.1 uncultured Gammaproteobacteria bacterium
GTTTGTTGTCGGGTAAATGCGCACCGGCGCTGTCGTACCGCGGGATCCAAGACCTACAACGTCATCGAGCACGATTTCGGGCGCCCGATAATTGCCGCTTGAATCAACATCTTCGATATTATTGCGTGCATCGGTTTCTTCACCTTCTGGGATAACTGGTTCGTATGTTAATTCTGAAATCTGCCCAATACCCGATGGGGTCTTATAGGTAACCGGAATGTTCACTCGCGGAACCGTCCCATTGCCTGCGTTATATTCAGCAACGATTGGAGTGGTTGGCGTCTGTATGTCAACAACCTTGAGATTTACTATCCTCACAACATCAGTTGACCCTGCCCAAGTCACCTCAATCGGATCCTGCCATGTGACGTCCCCTGTGTATGATGCTGGAAATTTATAATACACAGTTTCGCCGCTAATAGTTTCATTTGGATTAGATTTGCAATTCACTGGTTCGCCCTCTGTTTGCACGTTGCAGAGTTCTCCACGAGGTGATGATGTGCTGAATTTCCAGGTGAACTCATTTGAAAGTCCTGGACCAACACTCGCACTCATTTCATACAACCCATTACTTGAATAGAGAATTGGTTGCGTATTATTAACCGCATAAATAACTCCATTCGCCACAGGATGTCCAACCGTTATATTGAGAGTATTTTCAATTTGTGCAAAAACTATTGCTTGATATTCCGTTGGTGAAGTATTTCTAAAACTAAGCTGTTGCGGCGTCATTGAAACGGTAACCGGCATAGATGAATCAAGGATTGTATAAGACCCGGTGTCTTTTACGCGCATATATACGGTAAGTGAACGAATACGCTCCCCCGAGTTAAATGATAGCTGAATGGTCTGCGGATCAACCGAGGTATTAGCATCCACAGTAATTGGCTCACCATTGCCCCACACGCCAATACCCCTACCCCCTTCAGAAACGCTCAACGACGAATCATTAATACTAGATACGCGGTACAATCCTGATGCGTTCCCTTGGATATATCCGCCAGTTACAACAACATTTCCCCAGAATAATCCCGCGGGAGCGCCGGTCCCATTTGAAAAACCGGAAACGCCGCGACTGTATTTGTCTACTGATTTGCCATATACCGCGACTGTATTTGGATTGATTGCGAGACCAAAAATGCCAGCTGCGGGATTTGCGCTTGAGACTCCCCAGACACCATCGCCGGCAGTGCTTGTGGCATAGACCGCACCATTTAGAAATTCATTTTGTTGGGAACTTATTGAGAGCTTTCCTGCAGGATAGTTTGTGCCAACTCCAACGTAATTTCGAAGTGGTAGCTGATCTTGGTTGATGTCTGCAATAAATGCAGGGTGCTGCTCGCCGACGGTATCAAAGGCGCAGGCGGGTTCGAGTGCGTTATTCGCGTCATTACAGACACCTTGTGTAACAATCAATAAGTTTCCATTGCCGTGGAGGTCACCATAGACTTCAAATGTGGAAGATATATCAATTGTACCAGAGTTGCCAACCCGAAGTCCTCCTGGTTTAACCTGTATGCCGTCAGGATCAGAAATCCGTAATAGGTCTAAAATATTTGATGAATTTGTGTCTTGTCCCGGAGGACCAGTCTGTTGCGCATTGGACTGCAACGTAAATAGGCCAAAAACAGCAAAAACTCCGAATCCAAGTAGGAGCATATCTTTGATGAAATGTTTTTTTATTTGGCCTCCCATGTATTTAATAGACAGTTTTACAATAAATGGTATACTTACCTTGAAAACTGAAAAATATCACTTCTTTATTCTAACACTAATAAAAACATATGTCTACACCAGATTTTAAAAACTACTACGTTGTGGTCCTCGTCTTAGTTCTCCTTTTTGGTATCGGAGTTGGATATCAGATCGGCACAACGCTTCAGTCAGAAAACACTGAGGATGTAGGGGTTGTTGATGGCATCCCGACCAACGCAGTCATTGCTGATAAAACACCCACGGCTCAATCTGAAATTTATATCCGCACTGGACAAGTAGAGTCAGTAAACCCAAATGAAATTATATTCTCGACGTACGTTCAAAACTCTGATACGACATATTCAAAGGTCGCTATGACTGCGCAACTGACAACAAGCACAACATTTACGAAAATTAATCTTCGAGACACTACCAAAGCCACAGAAGATATAACTGTCTCTGATATTACTGTTGGCAACGAAGTCGCGGTTGCATCGACCGACAACATTTATGGAAAAACTTCGTACACAGCATCAAGCGTCCAGCTACATCAAGAATAATTACTAATTTACAAACTCTATGGTCATTCTTTACGTAATCATTGCACTCATTGTCATCGCCATTTTTTGGGTCATTGGCATGTACAATGGACTTATTCGCCTCAAAAACCAGACGCAAGAAGCGTGGTCTGATATTGACGTTCAACTAAAGCGAAGATACGATCTTATTCCGAATCTCGTGAACACAGTAAAAGGATACGCTGAACATGAACGGGAATTATTTGAGAAAGTCACTGAAGCCCGCAGCAGGGCCATGCAAGCGCAAGGTCCTGAAGAAAAAGGCAAAGCAGAAAACATGCTCGCAGGAACCTTGAAGTCGCTGTTCGCGGTGGCTGAAAATTATCCAAATTTGAAAGCAAACGAAAACTTCGCAAAATTGCAAGACGAGCTCTCTGATACGGAAAATAAAATCCAAGCCGCGCGACGATTCTACAATGGCAATGTCCGGGATTTCAACACCAAAATCCAAAGTTTCCCAACAAATACAATCGCTGGCATGTTCAATTTCAAAGCGTACGAATTCTTCGAGCTTGAACAGCCTGAAGCGAAAGAACCAGTTAAAGTCGAATTCTAAACAATTTACAAAACCGGGGATTCACAAACAGCCCCGGTTTTTGTATACTTTGAGCTATGACAACCTACGACGTCATCCGTTCAAACAAACGCAAGTCAGTTTTTTTAATTGCTATATTTTTTCTGCTCATTCTTCTTATTGGGTGGGCGGTTAGCGTATATGAAGGCTCGGGGTCAGCGTACGGAATTATTTTTTTCGCAGCACTTTTTTCAATTATAAGCGCGCTCATCGGTTATTACGGCGGAGCACGCATCGCGTTGACCGCGAACAGCGCGCAAGAAATTCAAAAAGAGGACAACCCATACCTTTATCGCATGGTAGAAAATCTTTGTATTGCTACTGGTCTCCCCACGCCGCGGGTGTATATTATCTCGGATCCTTCCATTAACGCATTCGCGACAGGTCGGGATCCCCAGCACGCGCACATTGCCGTAACAGCCGGTGCGTTAGAAAAACTTGAAAACGAAGAACTTGAGGGTGTGCTAGCGCATGAACTTTCACACATTCAGAATTACGACATTCGTTTTCTGACACTAGTTGTTGTTCTTGTTGGAACAATCGTACTCCTTGCAGACGTATTTTTTCGGTTCAGAATCTTTGGCGGACGTAGAGGAGGTAGAAGCGAGGGCGCAGGACTCATCTTTGCCGCAATAGCTCTTGCGCTACTTATACTCTCACCAATTATTGCGCAATTGATTAAGCTTGCGATTTCACGAAAACGGGAATACCTCGCTGACGCATCAGGAGTATTAGTAACACGTTATCCACAAGGACTAGCAAACGCATTACGCAAAATCCAAAACGATGGACTGAAAATGCAACACGTCAGCAACGCGACAGCGCATCTTTTTTTATCAAATCCTTTCGGCGCGACAAAGTCTGGAGGAATGGCAAAACTATTTTCAACCCACCCTCCAATAGAAGATCGCATCATGGCATTAGAACAAATGGCTGGCGGACCGCAGGAGTAAAAATACTTTTCAGACAAACTCTGCCACTGCCGTGACGGGGTATCGCGCGTTTGCATCGATCAAAAGTGCCAAAAATCTAGTCCTGTGAAAAGACATCGGGAAACGTATCTCTTCACGAGCATATGAGTGAGTCGATACTGAAAGTCGACATAACTCCTAGTTATGCTTGTTCTCGCTCACGTTTCATCGATGTTTTTCAACGGACAAAAGAACCTGCCCGTTGAGAAAATCCGATGTACAACAGATTGGGAATGGAGATAAATAGAATTGTGCCGCCCTTTAGTTGTTACCAATTCATATCTGACTGGAAATCTGGTTTACCCGAATTGTTCGATAGGGCTCGGTTTTTTGACTACTTTTTAACAAAAAAGTTGGAATTAGATTTGACAAAACATTCTTTTTAAGGTATAATGAATATAGTAAAACAAAATACAAAATAAAAATATAGCTCATTAGCACAACAAATCCCACGCGGTCGCCTCACGGCAGACTATTTCATATACGTCCGTTGTGGGGCGTTTTGTTTTCCATAAAGACGCGTCTCTTGGGCTCACCCCTTGACAAAAAAATCAATCTGCGCTAAGGTATCCGGTCTTGAATATTCAAGACAGGTTATTATGTTGTCCGCGATAAACCGCACCGCCTGATCGGTCAGCGACACCCCCGATAGGTACACAAAAATCCTAAGCTGGGGGGTTAAGCCGAACGAAAAAGAAGAAAGACAAAAAGATGCCACGCTTTCCAACGCCATTTGGTTAGGTTTGCCTAACTACCTCTATGAAAAAATTTGACCAAACCCGGCTACCGCCGTACCACCTTCCTTTACAGAATGTGTACACGACGTCGCCGGGTTCTTTTTTTCTTGAAAAATGACGCCGTATCTGCTAAAGTCCTATCTACCAAACACTATGAAATCACCAATAACTGACAAGTTTACTACCCACCTAAAACGCGCGCTTCACCACGCATCAAGTTTCGCGCGTGAAACCGAGTATGATTCAGTAACTCCTGCGCACATGATTGTTGGACTTATTGAACAACGTGGGAGTTTAGCCGCGGAGTTGCTTGGCAAAGCGGGTGTTGATCTTGGCAGACTGAAAAAAGAAATAGAGGAAAAAGGGAAAATTCAAGGAACGGTTGCGCTCACACCAACATCTAACAAGGCAAAACAGCTTAGGTTATCGAGAAGCGCAAAGCATGCTCTGGAAAAAGGCGCTATCACGGCAAAAAAATTTCATCATCGGTATATCGGTACTGAACATTTATTATCGGGTATTTTACAGCTGCGGGATTTATTGCTTGAAGAACAATTTAAAAAATACGGTATCAATCTTAAAGAACTTGGCAATCAACTTGAGCAGATATTAAAAAGCACATCTCATTTTCCTGATATAACAAATATGTTTGAAGATCCGCAAACGCCCGTACAGGATAAAACAAAGCAAAAAAGTGCTGCGTTGGATTTTTTCGCAACGGATTTAACGCGACCTGATTTTCAAAAAGATATTGACCCGGTTATCGGACGAACTGACGAAATCCAGCGGCTCATACATATTTTGCTTCGAAGAACAAAAAATAATCCTGTTCTCATCGGAGAGCCTGGCGTCGGTAAAACCGCCATCGTCGAGGGATTGGCAAAAAAAATTGTCGAAGGCGATGTCCCTGACGTTCTGGCGCGAAAGCGCATTTTACGTCTTGATCTCTCGCTGATCATCGCCGGCACGATGTATAGAGGCGAATTCGAAAATCGCATGAAACAACTTATTGAAGAGGTGCGTGCTGACGATAATATAATTTTATTCATTGATGAAATGCACACTATCGTCGGGGCAGGCTCTGCGTCAGGCTCTATGGACGCTGCCAACATCTTAAAACCTGCTCTTGCGCGTGGCGAGGTACGCGTTATTGGCGCAACAACCTTAGATGAATACCGAAAACACATTGAAACAGACCAAGCATTAGAACGCAGATTCCAACCGATAATTGTAGAGGAACCGAGTCCTGAAGAAACAAAGGAAATATTAGAGGGATTAAAAATATATTACGAACGGTTTCATGGTGTCACCATCACTCCTGAGGCAATTGAAACGGCAGTCCAGCTATCTGTTCGCTTTTTGCAAGACAAGCATCTACCCGACAAAGCTATCGATCTTTTGGATGAAGCCGCGTCAAAACTGAAAATTGATTCACAAGAAAAAGGAATTGTAAAAGAACTTCGAAAACTGGAACATACAGTTGAAGATTTTGGTAAGCAAAAAGAACGAGCCGTTGAGGATGAAAAATTTGAAGCAGCAATACGCTTGAAGCAGGCAGAGGAAAAAGCAAAGCACCATCTGCGGGAATTTGAAAGCAAATACATGTCCGCGGTAGCAAAAAATGTATGGGTTACGCGTAAAGATATCGCGGCGGTTGTATCGCGCATAACAAAGGTTCCGCTACAGGAACTTATCATGAAAGAACGTGAGCGATTGCTCCATCTTGAAAACGAACTTAAACAACGCATTGCCGGCCAAGATGAAGCAATTCATGTCATCGCGGATTCAATTCGCAGATCCCGCGTTGGGTTGTCTAAAACCAACAGACCTATGGGATCGTTTATCTTTTTGGGTCCTTCAGGCGTAGGAAAAACAGAAACCGCAAAAGTACTCGCTGAAAAAATATTTGAGGATGAGAATGCGCTTATCCGCGTCGACATGTCTGAATTTGGTGAAAGTTTTAACGTTTCAAAACTTATTGGCGCGCCCGCGGGATACGTTGGTTATAATGAAGGAAATAAATTAACAGAGCCCGTGAGACGAAAACCGTATGCTGTCGTTTTGTTTGATGAAATAGAAAAAGCACACCCAGAGGTTTTTAACCTTTTGTTACAAGTATTAGATGAAGGATATTTAACAGATGCGACAGGCCGAAAAGTAAATTTCAAAAACACCATTATCATCATGACGTCGAATATTGGTCTTACTACGTTGAACAGAGCGGCACAAATTGGATTCGATGCCGACACGTCAACGGAAAAAGAAAAGGCTGATGAAAAATTCAGCGAGCTCAAAGACAAAGTGTTGGGTGAGATGAAAGATACCTTCCGACCGGAATTCCTTAATCGTATTGACAGTATTGTTGTGTTTCATCCATTAGATATCGCGGCGGTTGAGCGTGTTGCAACATTACAACTTGAAGATATGCAAACTCGTTTGCAGCAACAAAAACTCAAAATGATTTTTTCTACGGCAGTAATTAAAGCTGTCGCAAAGCTTGCTTTTTCCCCAGACCAGGGAGCTCGTGCGGTCCAAAAAATAATACAGGAAAAAATTGAAAACTCGCTTGCAAAACGAATGCTGGAATTTAGTGGAGCTAAAAAACCAACACTCTTGAAACTTGGTACACTCAAAGGCGAGATTACTCTTGCGCTGAAATAATTTCAGCGGTATTCTTAAAACGCTGCCCCCAACATAATCAGGGCGGTATGAATTCTATTTTCAATTTTCTCGACGATATTTTTTTCCCAGTCAAATGTATACTATGTCAGCATGACGGTTTTTTGCTGTGTCCAACATGTAAACTCACATTTCCACTTGCGCCCTTGATGTGCCCTTTTTGTAGTTCAGCCACACAAGGGGAAACTTGTAGCCGATGTAAAAAATCTAAAAAACTACAGAAAGTAATTTCTCTGTTCGATTATGATCACCCCGGCGTTCAGAACATAATTGCTACGATCAAATATAAAGGCCTTTTTTCACTTATAGAAGAGCTAAAAACAGATATGTTTGACGTGATGGCGGCACAAAATGATAAAAAAATAGAATCAACCATTTTAGTGCCTGCCCCGATTCGAAAAGAAAGTTTCCTTGAACGAGGATTTAACCAAGCAGCGTATATTGCGCATGTACTTCATAAGTCAACTGGAATCCCAATACAAAATATTCTATCCTTTTCAGGAAACCCGCGGGCGCAACACAAACAAACACAATCCGAGAGATGGAAAAATACATTTGAACGTGTTCATGTCTCTCGTCTTGCCAAAGATGTAAAACATGCTATCGTGGTAGATGATCTGCTTACAACGGGGGCCACATTGGAATCCTGCGCGGACGCATTACTGCGGTGCGGAATACGCGAGGTATCTGGATTTACTCTCGCACGGCAAAAAAAATTTACAACCTAAGGAGAGGTGGCCGAGCGGTTAAGGCAATGGTTTGCTAAACCATGACCTCGCAAGAGGTCTCGTGGGTTCGATCCCCACCCTCTCCGAATCTATTATAATAAGCATAATGCACCTTCGTGCATTGCGCGTGGGGATCGAAGGACGAACGTTGTGACCTTAGTCACCGTGAGTCCCGGCTGCGGAAGCAGGATCCCCACCCTCTCCGAATCTATTATAATAAGCATAATGCACCTTCGTGCATTGCGCGTGGGGATCGAAGGACGAACGTTGTGACCTTAGTCACCGTGAGTCCCGGCTGCGGAAGCAGGATCCCCACCCTCTCCGAATCTAATAGCGCACTCTTAAATAAAATGTTAAAAACTCAAGGTGTGCCAAAAGATGTAAAACCCCCATGAATACTCACGAGGGTTTTAAACTGTGTCGCCACACCTATTTCAGCGTACTGGCTAGAGCAATGGGAAGCTGGCTTTCCCAGAAAGAACAAATCGTGCCAAGCGGCAAAATGATCCGGAATCTCGAGCCCTGCCGAGATGATTCGAAAACAATTCGGACTCCCGCACTGTTATTGCTCGGCGCACGCGCAACACGTTCAGTGATCAGCACAAGCAGAAGTTTTTCGATGTTCCATTATGGAAAGCGGGAACATAAAGCATTCTTCTGGCGGACATGCGCGAGTACAGCTTCAAGTTCATCAATTGAAAGGTTCGAAAAATACTCTTGAATCTTGTGGTGATGTTGAACGCCCTCAATCATGATTGCGTCATCATCCGTCTGTAACGACAGCGACACCTTGCGTAAAGCGGTGAACTGAAGTACAACCTTTTTACTTTTTTTCATGTACAAACCCTCTATGCTTTTGTGCAACCAACTTACTGAGTAAGGCAGGCGGAATCAAGCCTTTACTGATTGGCAAAAACATAAAGGTCGGGTACACTGCTTGCATAAAGAAATTTCTATGCCTGGCACACTCTATATCGTATCCACACCAATAGGAAATCTCGAAGACATCACGCTTCGCGCGATTCGAATCTTAAAAGAAGTTGATGTGATTTTTTGCGAAGACACGCGCGTAACCCATAAACTTCTTTCGCATTTTGAGATACCGGTGCGAACAGAAAGCTTTCATCAGCATTCGGGTGAACGAAAAACCGATCATCTCATCTCTTTGTTGCGTGAAGGAAAAAACCTTGCGCTTGTTTCAGATGCCGGGACCCCCGGACTTTCTGACCCAGGCGGTCCATTAGTACGAGACGTACGAGATGCGCTTGGTGATGATGCGCATATTGTTCCAATCCCCGGTGCATCGGCGCTCGTGGCGCTTATCGCTGTGGCAGGCATTCCTATGGATTCATTCGTCTATCTTGGATTCTTACCTCATAAAAAAGGACGTGCGACGCTGTTTGCTGAAATTGCTGAATCAAAACGAACGACTATTTTTTATGAATCACCACATCGAATTTTAAAAACACTGACATCCTTGAAAGAAACACTTGGACCTGATCGTTTAGTTGTCGTCGGCAGGGAATTGACTAAACAATTTGAAACGCTATACGTGGGCACCGCATCTGATGTCCGTAAAAAAATCGCGCTCAACGTAAAAGGAGAATTTGTCGTTGCGGTTGCAGGCAAACGCTAGCGCGTCCGCAAAGACCGAACCACGCCGTATGCTAGTCCCGCGCCTAATATGCCCGTAACTCCTTGCATCCAGGAAAACATGGTTGCGGCAATTTTTATTAGCACTGAGTCATTCACGAAATACGCCGCGAGCACTCCACAAAGGAATAAAAAAACGGTTTTTAGTACAACAGCGACCAAAGCTTTTGTCCAATATTTTTGATTCTTTAAAACAGAGAATACCCACACAAGCAGCATGTTTGAAACCATAATGATCGGAATAAGCACAGCTGAAGAGGCGGGCAAAAAGATGTGTTTTCAAGAACAAAATATAAATCATCAAGAGTTTTTTTATCGAACTTCTTTTTATCAACCATTTCTCGTATTCGAAGCAATCCTTCTCGACAAGGAACGCACTTGTCACAATTTCGCTTCATGAAAAAATCAACCCAAAACCTGAGAAGTAAAAATGGATCTGTAAGTTTTTTATCATACACAATAATGGCCCCTGACCCCGGAACAGGAACATCAAGCTCGTCTGACAATAAAATCGGACCGCTTGCACCCCCTCCTACCTGAACAAAAAATCTTTCGCGGGTAAATTACCAGACGCATCCAAAATGTATTTTATGGTTGTATCTTCAGGAAATTCATACACACCTTTTTTGGGGACATCACCGCTGATGCTATAAAAGCGCGTGTGCGTAAAAGTGCCATCCGCTATCCGTGCTACATCTAAAAATGTTTCCAAATTATTAATAAGCGTAGGTTTTCCTAAGTAACCATGCGTTGTGGGAAACGGTGGACGAATTTGCGGTTCTATGCTTTTTCCTTCAAGCACAGAAAGAAGCGTTGTTTCTTCTCCTGACAAATATCCGCCACGTTCCTCAAAAAGCTCAATTGGATCATGTGAAATTTCTCGCTTCAGTTCTGGGCCATACGCGCGAAACAAATCCTTGCGTAGATACATAATTGCTTTCAAGGCGCCAATGGTTTGTATTGCCAAACGAACGCCTTCCATTGCTTCTGATAGGTGGTGCGACAATATATACTCGTCTTTGTGAACCCCAGGCTCTCCCTCAGACACGTTACAGACTACGTATTTAGGGGAATTTGGCGCATCAAGAACTGCCTGCCATTTTTTAGCGGTCGGAAACCCCGCTCCACCTCTTCCGGTTAGTCCTGCTTGTTTTATCTTAGATATAATGTCAGTTGATGGTGTCATTTTTTTTATTTTTATCCTACTATAAGTATACAGTAAAACTTACCATTCTTATGGTATGTTTTAAATTGCTTGTCTATGGGGTTGTAATGGTTGCCCCTACCGTATATACTTGAAATATGAGACTTACACAACGAAAAGGAGACACCGCAGTTACTAGGTCAATTGCAACTTTTACTGAAATGGGTTATGATGTCCTTCTCCCAATCACCGAATCAGCTCCCTATGACATTGTTGTAGATGACGGAAATAAACTGTTTCGGGTACAAATACGCTACACAAGCACAGGAGAAGTTGATCTCAGAAGAATCCATTCAAATGCACGGGGGTATGTCGTCAAAAAAACAAAGCCTGATGCCTATGATTGGTTATATATTCTCGACCACAAAGGACGGGAATATCTCATAAAAAAATGCTTACCTGGGAGAAGATCAATTGTTCCTACCTCACAATATCTCATTAACATATGATTCCTCTTTGGAGGGGTGCGAGAGTGGTTGAATCGGACAGTCTTGAAAACTGTTGTGGCAGAAATGTCACCGTGGGTTCGAATCCCACC
>CAZGDO010000037.1:0-11344 GCA_964524365.1 uncultured Gammaproteobacteria bacterium
ACATCATCGCCAAGACAAGCATTGAAGGGCTCCACGTGGCTCCGTCTACCATTGATTTAGCAGGGGCAAATATTGATCTTGTACATATAGACCGTCGGGAATATCGCTTGCGTGATGCACTTGTTGAGGGGCGTCATAATTATGATTATGTGTTAATTGACTGCCCACCAAGCCTTGGGTTGTTAACACTGAATGGCGTTGTGGCGGGTCACGAAATTTTAATCCCCGTACAAACAGAATATTATGCCCTCGAAGGGTTGGGGCAACTTCTTGACACGATTAATCTTGTGAAAGAACGTCTCCAACCCGACATTTCAATTTTAGGCGCAGTGATGACTATGTATGATGAACGAAATCGTTTATCGCGAAGCGTGTTCCAAGAACTTTATAAATATTTTCCA
Organism: uncultured Gammaproteobacteria bacterium; assembly: GCA_964524365.1. Taxonomy (GTDB): domain Bacteria; phylum Patescibacteriota; class Patescibacteriia; order PEXW01; family CAZGDO01; genus CAZGDO01. The sequence continues at coordinate 402 of CAZGDO010000037.1, forward strand.
AATAAGATATTCCGTACTGTCATTCCTCGCAATGTTGCGCTTGCGGAAGCGCCGAGCTACGGACAATCAATATTTGATTATGACCCTACAGCGCTTGGCGCGGTAGCGTATCGAAGACTCGCAGATGAGATTATGTGGCAGCCAAAGCTTGAACACCTGCAAGAGTCTGAAACGCAACCAATGCCCAGCGAATCAATTCAGGAACAAAAAACGGATTCACATTCAACCATTAACGTACCCATACAGACATGAACCCACATGAAAAAGATTTTGTATTAGGACGCGGTCTTTCTTCGTTAATCCCAACTAAGCACCAAACGCCTGGGATTCCAGGTGAACAAGTTATTGATCTTCCGGTAACAGATATTTCACCAAATCCGCATCAGCCACGAACGGATTTTGAAGTCGGCGCAATTGATGATTTAGTTGAGTCAATACGTGAACATGGTATTTTTCAACCATTGATAGTTACGCAATCGAAGACAGGGTATCAGCTGATCGCGGGTGAGCGAAGGTTGCGAGCTGCAAAAAAACTTGGACTAAAAAACGTTCCAGCAATTATCCGTCGCGCGTCAGAACAGCAGAAACTTGAACTTGCGATTGTTGAGAACGTGCAGCGGTCGAATTTGAATCCCATTGAGCGTGCGCTTTCCTACAAAAAATTACTTGATGAGTTTCAGCTTCGCCAGGAGGATATCGCGAAAAAAGTCGGTCAGAAACGATCAACAATATCAAATTCTCTGCGCCTACTTTCGTTGCCAGATGATATTATTACGTACATCCGACAGGGACGTATGACTGAAGGTCACGCGAAGGTGTTACTTTCTCTTGACTCCGAGGACTTACAACGGCAGATGCTTGATAAAATACTGTTGCATAAATTGTCGGTTCGCGAGACTGAAGCGGCGATAAAAGGCAAAACAAACAAGAAAGTTACAGAGCGCAAAGATCCACATTTTTTTGAAATTGAGCAACGATGGCAGTCTGCGCTTAACACGAAAGTTACCGTGCAAGGCAAGAAAGCTGGGAAAATAATGATTGATTTTTATTCACCTGAAGAACTTGATGATTTAACATCTGTCGTTGAGGGTAAAGGGAGATAGTACACAAGTCCTTGTCAGGTGTAAAATGAATACATGGGCATAAAATCGTTAATATATTTTGGTATGTTTGTAGGCTCTCTTGCTGGCGGCTGGATCCCTACGCTTTGGGGCGCGAGCCCTTTAGGGTTTGCGAGTGTGATTGGTGGTCTCGTAGGTGGATTTTTTGGGATTTGGGGGGCATTTAAACTAGGAAAAGCAATTGGTGGGTAGCGTGATTTATTATATTTTAATTTTATTTAAATAAAATTTTTCGTATGAAAGCTAAACATGCGCTTCTCACCATCATGATTATTTCGATTGTAGGAATGCTTTTTTCTGGCTATTTATCGTATGGAGAGCTATTCAAAGATACATGTAACGCGACGTCATTCGCGCATTGCGGTACGTGGTCCTTTGCTGACTTACCAGCCTGTGTGTATGGTCTTGTGATGTATACTGTCGTGTTTATTGTTTCTCTGCTTGGATTTTGCCAAGCAAGGAAATCTGGCGTACAAGAGATAAATACCACCAAGTGAAAGTAACTGTTCTCGCAAAAGTAAATTCAAAAACTCCAAACATCAAAAAAATAAATGAAACGCATTTTCGCGTTGCAGTAAAAGAGCCGGCTCGTGATGGAAAGGCAAATATGGCAATACGAAAAGCACTTGCAACATATTTTAAGATTCCGAAGTCAAGCGTACGACTTTCAATTGGTTCAACGAGTAAGCAAAAAGTGTTTACACTTGATGTGTAGACTAGGTGTTGATCAAGAGAAATCGAGGGGATGTAGGTATTATTTTTTTGCCTGAATCATGCTGACCGCCTGATCAAGCGTGATAGTTTCAAGGGTCGCGTCTTTAGGTAATGACGCATTTGTTTTGCCGTCAGACACGTATGGACCGTAGCGACCAGAGAATACCTTAATTTCGTTTCCATCAGGATCTTTACCAAGCTCTTTCAGCGGAGTTTTTCCACGTTTGCGTGAAGCGGATTTCGGTTCAGCAAGTAGTTTTAGTGCCTGCTCAAGCGTTACTGTAGTCGGCGGCATTTCTGGTGGCAGGCTTCGTGTTTCTTTTGCAGCTTTCACGTACGGACCATAGGGACCGTTGGCTGCGAGAATATCATCGCCAGCATCTGTTTTGCCAAGTGTGCGGGGGAGTGTGAGTAACACGAGTGCTAGCTCGAGTGTAAGATCCGCCGCGTTCATGCCAGGTAACAGTGAGGCGGTTTTTGGTTTATTCTTTCCTTCTTTTTCACCAAGTTGTACATAGGTACCGAATCGTCCACTTTTCAGATAAATAAGTTTTTTTGTTTCAGGATCTTCGCCCAAAGACTCCGCAGCTTTTTGTTCTTGCTTTTCTCCGTTCCCGTTTAAGTCGATGGTATTTTTGCAATCAGGGTAGCCTGTGCATGCAAGGAATTTTCCGTACCGTCCAGTTTTCACGACCATCGGTTTTCCGCATTTGTTGCACACTTCATCTGATTTTTCTTCAGTGAGCTCTTTTTTGTCGAGCTCTTTGCTTTTTATGTCTAAATTTTTTTTGAATGGCATAAAAAATTCTTTTACAACCGGGACCCACTTCTTTTTGCCTTCCGCGATTTTATCCAGGTCTTCTTCCATGCGAGCAGTAAAATCGTAGTCGACAATATTCGGGAAGTGCTCGACAAGCACTTTGTTCACCAAGCGCGCGATGTCTGTTGGCGACAGACGCCGAGCGTCCTTGATGACGTATCCCCGGTCTATAATGGTTGAAATCGTTGGGGCGTACGTCGAAGGTCGGCCGATGCCGCGCTCTTCGAGGGCTTTGACAAGTCCGGCTTCACTATAGCGAGCCGGTGGCTCTGTAAAGTGCTGTTTTGGCTCAATTGTTTTTAAATTGAGCGTGTCTTTTTCATTTACTTCAGGCAGAAGTGTTTCTTTGACTGCATCGGGGTAGACCTTATAAAATCCAGGGAACTTCAAAATAGATCCAGTTGCGCGGAAGACCAGTTTGCCATCTCGCGATGCGATATCAATACTTGTTGCGTCAAATTGCGCGTCCATCATTTGACTTGCAACTGCGCGGTTCCAGATCAACTCATAAAGCTTCAGTTGTTGCGGGTCAAGCGCCGCTTTCACGTTTTCAGGTGTATGTGAAACTTCTGTCGGCCGAATTGCTTCATGCGCCTCCTGTGCTAGTTTGCTTTTTGCTGCGTATAGTCGAGGTTTTTCAGGGAGGTATTCTTTTCCATAATCTCTCCCGATGAGATCGCGTGATTCAGTAATGAATTTTTCAGAGAGGTTCACGGAATCGGTACGCATATAGGTGATTAAACCGACTTGGCCTTCGCCATTTAATTTAATACCTTCATAGAGTTGTTGCGCGAGTCGCATCGTCTGTTTTGCCGAGTAACCCAGTTTGCGATTCGCGTCCTGCTGTAAGGTTGAAGTCGTAAACGGCGGGTTTGGTGAACGTTTAATCTGTTTACGTTTTATTTCTTTCATGGAGTATTCTGCGCCTCGCGCGAGCTCGACAATTTTTTTTGCTTTGTCTTCAGAATTTATATCAAATTTTTCAACCTTTTTACCCGCATGCTCGATAAGTTTTGTGGTCAGCTGTGCGTCGGCGCTTTTTTCGAATAACGCGTCGATCGTCCAGTATTCTTGTGGTTTAAACTTTTCGATTTCCTCTTCGCGTTCGACAATAAGACGTACCGCGACTGATTGCACGCGCCCCGCAGAAAGCCCTCGCGCGACTTTTTCCCATAGAAATGGCGAAAGCTGATATCCAACAAGACGATCAACAATTCGGCGCGTCTGTTGCGCATCGACTAAATGACCATAAATTTTTCTCGGATGTGCTATAGCTTCATCGATTGCGGTTTTTGTAATTTCATGAAATACAATCCGTTTTGTCTTTTCTTCGGGAGTTTTTAAAATGGAATGCAAATGCCAGGCAATAGCCTCTCCTTCGCGGTCTTCATCAGTCGCATAGTAGACTTCGTCAGTTTTTTTTGCCTTTGCTTTTAAGTCAGTAACCGTTTTTTTCGCCTTATCGGGAATAACGTATTCAGGCTCAAAATTATGTTTTACATCAACCCCCATTTTGTTTTTTGGCAGGTCGCGAACATGACCAAACGAAGATGTGACGATATACCCCTTTCCCAAGAAACGAGTGATGGTTTTTGCTTTTGTTGGTGATTCGACTATAACGAGTTTTTGCATGTTTATCTTTTGCTTATCAAGCCGGTTGATGAACGCGTAATAACCCCCTTCAATTCGAGCGCTGTGAGTGTCGCGCTGACCACGTGTGTGGGGAGCGTGCAACGTACGCAGAGGTCGTCGACTGAAGTTGGGTGTTCTGCGAGTAGAGTAAGAACCGCGAGTTCTTCAGCCGATACGTCTGACAATACTTGATGCTCAGGATGTTTGTCAAATCCAAGGGTTGCTGCGAGATCATCTACGGACAGGAGTGGCTGCGCGCCGTGTGCAATAAGAAAGTTTGGACCCTGTGCGAGTGGCGCATCTATATTTCCTGGCACAGCATAAATGTCCTTACCTAACTGAAGCATAAAATCAGCTGTTATGAGTGATCCTGATGCGCGGGTTCCTTCAACAACGATAAGGATATCTGATAGTGCCGCGATGATCCTGTTTCGCGCCGGAAAGGTGTATTTCCCCGCTGGCGTGCGCCCTGGAGTTTCAGAAATAATCAGACCAGTTTTTTCTATTTTTTGTCCGATATGTTCGTGAGCACGAGGCGTAATGAGTTCAATGCCACTTCCTAGCACCGCAATGGTTATACCGCTGGAATCAAGCGTAAGAGTGTGTGCCGTCACATCAACGCCAAACGCTAAACCAGAAACAATACAGCAACCGTATGAAACGAGGTATGGAATAAACGTTTCAAGGACGCGCTTTCCATAATCTGACATGCGTCGTGATCCAACAACGCCAATCCGAGGTCTTTGCCGTAATATATCAAGAGAACCTCTTGTATAGAGTCTGAGTGGAGGATCAGCAAGCCGTAGCAAGTCCTTTGGATATGTCGGTGCTGTTGTGGTTATACAAAACATATGTCCTGAAAGTTATCAGGGCAGTGATATGGCAACTATAGCGCACTTAAGTTACTTATTCAAGCCTTTTTCGGTTATACTGTTTTTGGCGTTGTTTCGTTTTTTGCTTCTTCAAGCTGAAAACCACGCGACAGCACAATTATTTTTTCGAGAGCACCAAACCAATCCTCGTCAAGTTTTGAGACGAGTACACGTATTTGGTCCTGGCTAAACGTCCACGCTTCATTAATATCTAAAAGAGCGGGGATCATTTTTGGATTAATAGACGGACTGAAGCTGATAAACAGACGATCGCCTTGTGGGCTTTTTTTTGTTTCGATACGCGTAATGTCGGTGTCTTGTGCTGCGATGCGTAGTTTGAGCAGGGCATACAGATTTTTCACTTCTTGTGGTGGTTCGCCGTAGGGTTCTTTCATATTCCCGTACGCTTCATTGAGTTGCGCGATTTTTGTCAGACCCGCAATTTTTTGATACAGTTGTAGTCGTGAGCTTTCCTTCGGGATATAGGTATTTGGGATTCCAATCGAAAGTGGTAGATCGATGAGAATATCACGAAATTCCTTCTGATTCTTTCCTGTTTTAATTTCATCGACCGCTTGCGCAAGCAGGCGTGAATACAATGCGAGTCCAACCGCGCTAACTTTTCCGTGCTGTTCTTTGCCGAGGATGTTCCCCACGCCTCGAATTTCCAAGTCGCGTAGTGCAAGCTGGAATCCACTCCCAAGCTCACGCGCTTCGAGCAGGGATTGCAAGCGTTTTTTTGCGTTGCCCGTGAGTTTATGACTTCCGTATAAGAAATAAGAGTACGCTTGGCGTAGACCGCGTCCTACTCGCCCTCGAAGCTGATACAGCTGGGCGAGTCCAAACTTCGTAGCATTTTCAACAATAATTGTATTGACGTTTGGAAGATCGAGTCCATTTTCAATAATAGTTGAACAAACAAGGATGTTCGTCTTGCCATTATCGAATTCAGACATAACTTTGGCGAGTGATTCTTCGTTCAGTTGACCATGAGCGATGCCGATCTGTGCCTCGGGCACTATTTTCTTAAGCCGTTTTGCAGCCAACTCGATAGTTTCGACTTTGTTGTAGAGATAATAGACCTGTCCCTTGCGGTCAAACTCTTTTTTGATTGCCTCGCTAATTAACATATCACTGTATGGTTCAATAATGGTTTCAATCGGCAGACGTCCTTCAGGCGGGGTTTCAATAAGCGAGATGTCACGGATATTTGAAAGCGCAATGTTGAGCGTCCGTGGTATTGGTGTAGCAGTTAGCGTTAAGACATGTGTTTCTTTTCGTATTTTTTTTAGCTGTTCTTTGTGTTTAACTCCGAATCGTTGTTCTTCGTCGATAATAACAAGCCCAAGCTTTTTAAATTTTACATCCGTTGACAGCAAACGATGGGTGCCGACGACAATATCAACATCTCCTGTTTGGATGTCTCGGATAACTTTTTCTTGCTCAAGTTTTGTTTCGAATCGAGAAAGTATTGCGACACGCACATTGAAGATTTTGAGCCGTTCACAAAGCGTGTCGTAGTGCTGTTGTGTAAGAATAGTTGTCGGCGTCAGAAGCGCGACTTGATATCCATTCATGACAACTTTAAACGCTGCTCGAATCGCCACCTCTGTTTTGCCGAATCCTACGTCCCCGCAAATAAGACGATCCATTGGTTTTGATTGCTGTAAATCTTTTGTAATATCATCGATTGCTTTTTGTTGGTCTGGTGTTTCTTCATATGGGAAGAGCGAATAGAGTTTCGTTTCTTCTGGCGTTTCTGTCTGGCAGGTTGATGCCGTGATCATAGTTCGTTCGGCATACAGTTTTAATAAGTCTTTTGCCAGAATTCTTGCCTCATCTTTAATTTTTTTCGTGATGCTTTTCCACGATGTTCCAGACAACCGATGAATTTTTGGTTGCTCAGTGCCCAGGTATTTTGTAAGCTTGTCGGCATTTTCTACAGGGACGTATAATTTATCTTGTTCGGCATATTCAAGTAGAAAATATTCATGTGTGATTTTATCGATAGAGTTATTTTTCATGCCCGCGAACTTCCCGACTCCGTGATCTGCGTGTACGACAAAATCGCCTTCTTCGAGATTCGAGAGAAATGCTTGGTCAAGTATGTTTTTTTCTTCTTGACGCAGCACTTGGCGTCCGAAGAGCTCTTTGTCAGTTATAAAAAGTTCATGGCTCAATTCGATAACAAAGCCTTCCATTAGTTCTGGCGCTCGTTTTACTTTTGTGCTCCATTTGAGTTTGTCGGAAATAAAATGTGAAAGTTTTTCCCCCCCACTTGTTTCAAGGAAGTGGATATTCCAACCTTCTTTTTTCTTCTCGCGAAGTGCTTTCGCGGCGTTTGATAAATCGTTCTGGTACAGTGGCGCAGCGTGGACGCCCAGTACTTCAGCATTTGTTGTTTTGAACGGGTAGAGAATGAGGCGTTTGAATCCATCGCGTTGTTCTAAATCCTTCCACATGTGATTGTCGTCTCCCTCAGGATCTTCATAGACCAACGTGGGTTTTTCTGGCCAGATACTCCAGAAGGAGACCGACCCTTTCCCGAGTCGAGCAGGCGGTATAGTGAGCGTCCGCAAGCTTTCTTTTTTCTTTCCCGAAGATATTTGCGTAATAGAATCTATCGCGTTATCAGCGAATTCAATGCGTAAAATGTCACCATCATGCACGGGGTGAATATCAACGATGCTGCCGCGGCGGGCAAGTGTGCCAGGTGTCTCAGCGGTTTCTTCAAATGTGTATCCATGCTGGATAAGTCGTTGCGACAATTCGATAGGCGAGCGGCGTTCACCAACTTCGAGATGCTCGATCGTTTTTTCGTAGGAGCTTCTGTCCGGGAACGCGCTTCGCAACAACTCTAACGGCACGAGCACGGCAATTTTCTTTTTTTCCTGAATCGCGGCATACAGACGCGGTTCTGGAGGGTCAGTTAAACGGTATAACCCAATTGGTTTTTCCTTACACCAGTAGCCTAAAAGTGTCTCAAAGACGCGGGCTTCTTTTTCGTCGCGTGTAATCAGAACGCTATTGCCAGGGAGTTGCGTGAATAACTCAGCGAGTATGGCAGACTGCCCAGATCGGTTACCGAGCTGAGAGATATGGACAATGTCTTCTTTTTTGGCGCGATTCACGAGTTCTGCGAGCGCCTGTTCACGAGTCTGTGATTGCTTTTTCGTCATAATCAATATGCCAATCTTGACAAAGAAAATATCTTATGTTATGGTGGTCTATTCTTGATTTTTCAGTGGTCAGTACATTGCTATTTGCAAGTTCGAAACATGCAATAACCCCTCCTAATTGGATGTTTCATCAAGCGAACGTTTGAGAAGATTTCTTATTGAACGTTCCACTTGTAAATAGCAATGTGTTGATCACAAGACTCCTGCCCCGCGCATTATGCGGGTGTTTTGCTGTGCAGAAATTGTATTGTTTTTTCCGTTCCATCCGACTGTATCATTTTAATTGCCGCGACAGCTTGAAGGATAACGTCTAAGAGTTGCTTTGCTTCGTTTGGAGTAAATGTTGATACAACAAATCGTTCGGGGTTCATATCATCTACATCTTGTGGTTTGATTCCGATACGTAGCCGCCAGAAATCCGTGGTGCGCAGATGTGTGTGGATTGATGCAACGCCGTTGTGTCCTGCTGGGCCTCGGCCAAACTGCAGGCGTAATGTGCCAAACGGAAGATCAAGTTCATCATGGACTATCAATATTCGCGCAGGATCAATATGAAAATAGGAAACAAGTTTTTGAACAGCGACACCCGATTCATTCATGAACGTGAGTGGTTTTGCGATTCGCATCGTGCCGCTTTGTAGAACATCGGCGGAAAATTTTTGTTCGTAGGAAAACGCACCGAGCTTGAGTGCCTGCGTAAACGCGTCCACAACGAGAAATCCGATGTTGTGACGGGTGTGTTCGTATTGTTTCCCTGGATTACCCAGGCCGATGATGAGTTGCGTGTCGTGCATTTCGTTTTGCAATAGAGAGAATCAGTGGCGTGCCGAGGTAGAGATGCGCGGCACGTATTGTTTTATGAAAAATATCGTTCATGGCGCGTGGAATTGATTTTTCTGTACCGATTGCGTGAAATCGGGGTGGGTTGACCGCCAACTGTTGTACCAGCCAGACGTGTTTTGAAAGTTTTTTTTGGATGCCTCTGAGGGTCGTTGAATCGAGTTCAACGAACCGTTCCTTATACACCGCAAGTGCTGTGTCTAGAATTCTCATGATATGACCCCCGGTTTTTGCACTTGCCATAATAACTGGCACATAATTGAGTTGCGGAAGCGCTTGCATGATTCGTTTCTTTTCTTCTCGTTCTCCTCGCTGAGTTTGATTGTTTGCTGTATCCCATTTGTTGACGATAATGAAAAGACTTTTTCCTAGCTCTAAAGCTTGATGGGCTAGTTCAACATCTTGAGCGGGGATGGGGAACTTACCAGCTTCGGTCACAAGAGCGATGACATCACATTCGCGGACAGCTTTCAGTGAAACATTTTGGCTTTCGCGGTAAATTGTTTTTTTGGGACGTTTTTGCGCGCCTGCCGTATCAATAACCTCGACTGATTTTCCTTTACGTTCTATGGTTACGTACAACGGTTCACGTGTTGTGTGATCATGCGCATTTACGATTGCGCGATTTTCGTGAGTCAGCGCATTCATAAGTGAGGATTTGCCGACATTTGTCCTACCAATAAGCCCTAAGCGGAATTCAATTGGGGGAAAGTCAGCTCCGGATTGTGTAGAAGATTCGACGAGATAATCAAGTACGTCGCCAGTTCCTCCTCCGTTTGTTGAAGAAACCATAAACACCTTTATGCCTTTGAAGTGGATACGGGATGTTGTCCTTCGCATGTACGGTTTATCTGCCTTGTTGACGATGATAGTTATTGGGGTTCGTCGTATCCATTCCTTTACCCATCTTTTTTCAACATCTGTCAGAAAGTTTCTGTTTTCTGTCATCAACAGAATGTGTGTCGCGCGGTTTAGCTCACGGATTATGCGACCTGTAACGTCCACATGGAGCGGGTCATTCCGTTCAATGTCAAATCCTCCGGTGTCAATGAGCAAAAAAGATTTTCCACGCCAATCGACGCGCGCTTCTTTTGCGTCTCGTGTCGTATGGGGCGTTGCTGATGTTAGCGCGCCGTTGCCGCTTAATCGAGTAAAGAACGTGGATTTGCCAACATTTGTTCTTCCCAAGAGAACAATGCGTGGTATTCCATTCGTTTGTTGAGTCATGTGTGGCAGTTTAGGTGACTGGACCCCCTTGGGTGTTCTGTTGTTCGAAGTCACTTCCCAAAATTATCAATACATCAACGGGGTTTTCGGGATCAAGGAGTGTTTGCAGTGTGATGGGAAGCGTTGTTTTTATGACACCGCCAATTTTTTCTTGAAGCGCGGCTACACTTTTTGGTTTTGTGCCAACTGAAAGATCGTAAATGGTTGTGGTTACTTGAATCGTTGCGTTGCCAACTTCTTCAATCGTGTAGTCAAGCGATTCTAAATCATTTGCAGTACTTCGAGCAAGGCCTTCTTGGCCAGTGCCATTATACACGGCAATTTTCGCATTCTCTCGAGCGATTGTGGTAATTTCAAAAATATTTTGTGCGGTATACTGAAGCGCTGAAAAATCATCCCACCCAGCTTTCGGTCGAAGAATATACGCTCCATCTTGCGTGTGATCTGATATAAGTAGTCCATCGGCGCCATTGTCGAGCACCTTGTTTGCAATTTGATTCTGTGAGATGCCATCATACAGCTTCGCGACCTTCATGAG
>CAZGDO010000038.1:0-11284 GCA_964524365.1 uncultured Gammaproteobacteria bacterium
GTAGCGGAAAGATAGTGATACAAAACTCCATCTTGATCATCTAAACGATAGTTGGAAGTAGGCTGATCGGGATGATAGTAATATTTGTAATCCCCAGTTACTACGTTACTATTTGGAGTCGTGCTACTTGCGGAATTAATACTCTCAATTATTCCAAAAAAGATATCCTGGATTTTTTCTATTTCACCGATTTGATCTTTGTGCATTTGTAATTCAACAACCCAAGTACCTAAGGAAGCTACTAAAGCAGAGTTTGTCACGGCACCAGGTATGGTCTCGAAATATGTCACCAACATACCATCTATCATTCTTGGTTCCTCGGATGTTGCTTCCTCATAAAGATTCGGAAAGTCGGTTGCCTTGCCATAATATTCTTCCATTTCTAGCATCTGTTCATTTGGTCTGAAATTTACGTAAATCGCAGCCCACTCATCGTCGGCTGGCCTGCTCGTAGAGGGTCGAAACCCCTTACTTGCATAGGAAGTGTCTACCGCAACCCAACCAACAGGATACCTGATGGAAAGACCGGAATTTGAATCTTTATAAGCCTGCCAATTAGAAATATCAATATCATTGATATTTACTGTATTTGTAATACTATTTGTATTTGCGGTGTTTGTATCAACAACCCCTTCTCTATTCATCTGATAATACCAAGCAACCCCAATAAGCCCGCCGACTATTATAAGGGTTCCAATACCTACGATTAAAATTAGCTTTTTTTGAGTGAGTTTTAAAAACATAATTACATTTTAAGTCCGCCCCATTCAACAACTGTAAATCCTTTTCGCTCTATATGACGTAGGTTCTGAGGATCGATTGAAATTCCTGAGATGCTATCTAAGGGATTCCAGTCTAAAAAAATTCGAATAAAAGTATCTGGTTTTGGCGTAATTTCCATTGGAATAAAAGCATTCATCGTTTGAGTCTCAAAAAAGGTCAGCCGATAGAATGGCGAATTTTTTGCTAGCAGTTCAGGAACCCAGTAAGCGGTCATATCATCAATTTCTTTTTGGTTCAACCCTATTTCTGACAGCTTCCCAGTAATAAATGACTTAATTTGATCTCGAGCAACAATCCAACCTTGCTTGGCTTCAGGGTACTCCGAATACGACTTGCCTGCCCAATAAATGTACGGGTAGATATTTTTTTCGCAAGCTTCTTTCGCATATTCTGAACCTACCTGTTTATCATTTATTAATTGGCAATTTGTTTCTTGTGGCTTTAAATTTCTTAATAGTCCATCTGGATTTGCCAGTATGTTCCATCCGTTTGAGTAGGTTGGAATTTGAGTCGTTAAGTGAACTGGATTTATAAATTTCACACTAACTTTTAATGGCGTCTCAGGATAAAAATATAGCACAGGTTTTCCGCAACCCCCCGCAGTTTGATATTGCCATTCGCCTAAACCGATCCAGCGATCAAATGGATCTTTAAAAACCAGTACTGGATTTTTCTTTAGATATTCTTCAAAACTAGGTATAGCCGCCCCATTATTAACCTGAGAAAATTGTTTTTCCCAGGCAATAATTTTTTGGTCGTATTGATCTTTATAAATTTGATGATTTATATCAAAAAATTTATATAGTTTAATGCCTGCTTTTGTAGATACAACTTGCGTTAAATCTGACGCATTAACGTCTTTTAAAACATAGGAAATGCCGGTTTGTCCACATTGGCCTGGTAATAACTGCCCATATTGCGAGTAAAGGTTATTACCTTCATTTAGATCATCAGTCGTAAAAAATGATCGGGTGACTAACTTATAAATATCTATGGGGTATTGCCGATGATAAGCCTCACTGGGAAGAAAATTATACTCATAAACAATATCATTCTCATCAACGACAAGAATGTCACTTGATGAAAGAATATACGATTTACTTACTTTGCCCAGCCAATCAGGGCTTGGATTATTATAAAAACTCAATCCCCCTATTGTGCTCTGAATCTCTAATTCGGGTATCACATTAGCAGAAAAATCTGGACTCTGTCTTACAAGAATAAAATTGTCAGCAGAAATCGTTTCGGGGAAATTTAAAGGTATCTCACTTACCGATGTTACTATAGATTTATTTAGGTTGTTCCCAGAGCTTTCATATTTCTTCTTTTGATCTGAATTTACAACAAAAGTCTGATAATCTTTCGTTGCAAACGTGACATAATAGCCCTCCATTGGCATATCTAAATTCACGCCCGCAATCACACGATGGTAACCATTATATGCCCCCGACTCGATAAAACCATCTTCTCTATATTCGACATTGTATGATAAATTATTGAGTTTATCGATATTTGTTTGAAAAAAAATACCATATTTATCCCCCGATACTTTTACAGTATTCGTATTAGATGACGTATTTACATTAACAACCGAATTTACTTCAGAATTAATATTGCTGCTTGTATTTGTATTAATTGCCTGATTTGAATTCAAATGAATATTTGTGTTTGGAGAAACAGGTCCATTATTACCTTTGTAATACCAAGCGGCACCAACAAGCGTGCCGGCGATGATGAGGGTGCCGATAGCGACGATGGAAATTAGCTGTTTCTGGGTGAGTTTCATAGGGTAAGTATACAAAAGAAAACCCTTCTAGACGAATCTAGAAGGGTGTTAAATTGTTTTTGAGTTAGTTACTTCAGAAGCAACATCTTTTTGGTTTCAACAGCTTCTGCTGTTTGAATCCTGTAGAAGTATACTCCTGATGAGAACCGTGAGGCATCCCACGTGATGGTGTGCTCGCCAGCCTCCTGTTTCTGGCTCACGAGTGTTGTCACTCGTTGACCCAGAATGTTGAAAACCTCGAGCTTCACATCAGATGCAGTGGGAAGACTGTAGCTGATTACCGTCAGAGGATTGAACGGATTCGGGTAGTTCTGGTTGAGGGTGAAGAGAGATGGAAGGATTCCATTAAGGTTTTCTCCTTCTACAACCTTGGGCAGGAAAAATCCCGTAGAAGACCACCAGCCACCGCCCCCTTGATAACTGAAGGCGCTTCCCGACTTGAGCCATACATGGAATCGTGTTTCATTACCGTAGTCGTAGGCTGACATTACCTCCATATAACTATCCGAGTTGAAATACCCAGGAAGAGCAAACTTCACGTTCTGTGCGTTGTATCCGTAGCTTGACCACCAGATGTTCTGGAAGGAAAATGCTGACCCAGTAGAGAGCCAAACGTGAATCTTGGTGAGGTAATTCTGAGCAGGCTGACCGTAGTCGTAGAAGGTGGCAAGGTCATCTTTGCCGTCATTATCCCAGTCGCCTGAGACTGCTTGTGTCACACTGTCCAAGTTATACCCGTCATACGTCCACCAGCCCCCTGCGCCCTGATAATCAAACTCGGTTCCGTCAGAGAGAAAGCAGTGAATCCGTGTTCTGTACTTCTGAATCGAGGGGTACCAGCCGTAGTTGTAGAAGGTGGCAAGGTCATCTTTGCCGTCATTGTTCCAGTCGCCTGAAACCATGAACTTCACGTTTTGCGACGGATATCCCGATGCAAGGTAGAACCACCAGTCTTGAGCACTCGGATAGAAAAAGCTCGATCCAGTGGAGAGCCACACATGGATGGCGCTTTCGTCTCCTGGATAGTCATAGAGAGCTGCGATGTCGTCGTCTCCGTCTCCATCCCAGTCTCCAGCCGCGGCGTCAATGACTAGATTTGCGTTGTAGCCATCAACAAGCCACCATCCAGCGCCAGTTAGATAGACAAATCCAGATCCCGTTCCGCGCCAGACATGCCAGCAGGAACGATAGTTCGGCGGAACCTTGATGCCGTAGTCGTAGAGTGCTGCGATATCGTCTTTGTATCCGTCACCGTCAAAGTCGCCAGCTACAACCTGACGAACATTTTCTGAAGGGTAACCAGAGGATATATACCACCACCCAGAAGTAAGATAGTCAAAGCCACTTCCATTCGAGCACCAGACGTGGATACGACATGACGCCCCTAGATAATCGTATATACTTGCCAGGTCGTTGACGACCCCGTCGTTATCGAAATCACCTGCTACAATACCCACAGAGTGATCATCATAAGGATCGGGTTCTGGTTCAGGATCAACAACACTAACCTGAAAGCTCAATCCTCCCCAGCCATCGGAAATAAATCCGTGCGTGGCGTGGTGAAGACTGAAGTAGATAGAGGTGTCGGTTATTGGATCCGTTCCTTCAGGGATGTATCCATCAAATTCGAAGGTGGCAATAACTCCTGGGGGCACATTCGCTTCGCTGAAGTTTTTCACATGAGCGTGGTCAGCATCGCTCATCCAATCAAGTGAGCTGTTCCACGGGTCATTCAGGAAGCTATGGCAAACTGTACTTCCGTCAGATCTGCATGACATTAGACCCACCCAGTTAGGGTCAGCCTGATTTTTCGACCAAGTGAAATTACAGAGGTTCTTGTACCGCACCTTGAAGTGAGCCCAGATGCCGCCTGCTACCATGGTGACTTCATTAGTCTGAACGCCATCAATAAATTGAGCTCCGCCTTCTTGAGAGGTTGGGAGAGCAACACGGTAGACATCAGCTTGGCCGTTCTGAGCAACAAAAACTGATGTCGCTCGCCATTGAGATTTCATTATCTCATGGGTGATGTCGTAAGGCTCTTCTTCGGTTTGAGTGTAGTTGGCATTACGTGTATAACCACCGTACTGCCAATTCCATTGCCAAGTGTACCCTGTTACGGTGCAATTGTTGATATTTGGCTTTCTCAAATAGATGGTTCCTGACGAATACGCACCTAACCTTATGCCACTGTGTAGGTGGATTGTTCCTTGATTATCATCTGAAACAGAAGTGAGATAGCCGATTATTTGCCCTTCGACAACATCAATATCGTTTGCAATTAATCCAGCTTGACGCAGATGACCATAAAGGGAACAGTACTTTGATCCGTCTGGCAGACTGTGCTCGATAATAACAGGGTAGCCATACCCAGACATATGCTGACCGGCAAACTTCACATGCCCTGCCGCGATAGCATAAACTGCCACTTCGGATGAACGTACCACATCTTCACCTAAGTGATAGCCATCCCAACAGTTATTCGTAACTCCAAAATCCTGAGTTGGGTTCCAATCTCCACTTAATGGGAGAGTCATCCCAAAACCCATGCTCGCAAACAAAACGATTGCAAGCAAACACAAAACAGCTGTCGTGTAACGCATTTTGCTCCTCCTCGAGCTATATTGTTTGAGTTGTTAAAGTTCTTTTTCTAACTGCTAATTTATTTGGTAATCGTTAACGAGTTGTAAATTGCATTTAGGTCATCACTAATTGATGAGCTTTTTGGGGTAAAATGGAGAACCTGTTTAGTGGTTGGATTTATCAAAACCACTAATCCATAATAATTAACATTTCCTAATTTAATCGCATCATAACCATCAATTTTTATGGTCTCGCTGGATGTAATCTGAACTTCAAACTCGGCACTTATATCTGCTACTGTAAATCCATTTGTTAGTTTTAATGTCTGCACTTCTGCCGTAAAGACGGAATCTGTATCAAAGAGTGATGTGATTTCGTTTGTACCGAATACAGCCGCTAAGCTTGTCCTCTGGTCAATTTCAGTAAACTCTTTTAAATACCAAGTTTCGGGGTACTTGAATGCAAAACCATAATCACTGTTGCTGTATGTCTTCCAATCTGAAGTATCAACCGATGAGTTTGTATTAGTGGTGCCATTCGTATTCGTTGAGGAATTGATATTTTGATTGTTGGCAGTATTAGTATTTGCTACTGTATTAATATTAGTACCTGTATTGGTATTCAATACTGTATTCGTATTCGTATTACTGTTCGCATTAAAGAAATCACCAAAGTAGAGAATGGCTGCTACTGCTATGAGTACAACCACGATTAGAATAATCCAAAGGGCTGGATTTCCTTTCTTTGGCATGTTTTGGAGCATATTTTCTTCCATAGACGTTTAATTAAGAAATAAATGTTAACGGATAAAAGCTTCTCGCTCACCCGTTAAGAATATCATATTACGGTATTGATTTTCACCTCAAGTCTAGTCATGTTAGTCTTTTTTGTCAAATACCTACCTTTATTATCCACCCGAACATATAGTTTCACACGGCACTCCATCGCCGTCATTATCTCGCTTGCTACACCCACAGGTATCCAATTGATAATATGCTTCTTCACAAGACGACATGGCACTGCAAGCTTTTGAGCAGTCACACGAATAGGTGGTGGTTGGTTGAGTTGGCGGGGTGCTCGTGTTGGTTGTTGGCGTCGTGGTTGTTGGGGTTGATGTGTTGGTTTGCGTAGGAGCTGTACTGGTGTTTGTGCTAGATGGTTGTGTCGTTGTGGGTGATGACGCGGTAGGAAATTCAGTTGACCCATCGCACGTGTTATCAGCCCACAGTCCTCTGTTATTCTCTCTCGCCTCATTTTCAAGTGCTTTATACTCTTCCATCTTTGCAACCGGATATTTGGTATAGGCGTAGGCGTATCCCTCTTTAACCATCTGTGCTCCAATATCAGTGTTTCCGCTATAGACATACCGAAGGAGTCGTCCATATTTATCCTTATCCCCTTGAGATGCATCGACCAAGAGAATAACCTTTTTGCCTTCAACCAGTTCTTTCATTTTTGCCGAAGCTTCTTTACCAAAACACTGCACCGGTTTTCTGGGATCTTTTGTTTCAGGCGTATCAATACCCAAAATCCTGACCTTGTTTCCATCGGATAGCCTCACTGTGTCGCCATCTATGGTTTCGGATACTAATGCTTCAGATCCGACAGGATTCGTGATATTCGTGTTACCAGCGGAGATAACAGTATAGTTTGAGGGGATAGTAACATCTTCCAAATCAATATCTTGAGCAATATCTTCCGACGTAATGTCATCGTCATATTCAACCAAAGAAGGAATGGTAATGGTTTTTACCGCTGGAACGTTATTGGTTGTGTTTTGGGTCTGTGTATTTGAATCACTCGTATCGTCTGACCCTAGAGAGGAAATGAGTATGATGAACAGAAAAACACCTAATATGCCAGTGAGAATTTTGTGCCGAGCGAACCAATTTTTCTTCTTTTGTTCACTTGGATTTTGAGGGGCAGTAGCCATAGATTTTATTTATACGAATAAAGTTTGTAGTATGCGCGGAAAACACAAAGCCCCGCGTCAGCTAGCACCCTTGCGGGCGCCCATACCCCTTTCGGGATATGACCCTTCGCAGAGTCGCTGAACACGGGGTTCAGTATCTGCGAAGGGTTTTTCTGCCATGCCGCACAATGTGTGGTTTAGGCAAATAAGTTGTAAAATTATGAGCCGTTTATGACAATTTCGATTGACTACTCACAAACCATAAACTACCATTGTTATACAATGGTTCAAGAAATTAGTAAAGTAAAAGATGATAATAAGAAAGAAGCTGAGCAACGCCTCTCAGCCTTTATTCAAGATACTTTTCAGAAAGCATTAGAGACTCAAAAAAGAATGCTGCCTTCTTTGGATGCCATGAAACCTTTATTTGACTCATTAGCAGAACATGCAAACAGATTAGCAAAGATGCAACAAACATTTATTTCACCTCAAGTTGTTGGCCAAATCGAAAAAATGCAACAAGACATGAAATCCACGATTGCAAGAACCTTGCAAATGGTTCAAAAATTACCCAACCTCGAGCTTTTGGATGTATCATCGGTACCACGTCCACAACCCCAAGTTTCTGAAGAACGGATAGTCGAGTTGGTATATGAAAGAATCGTTGATCTCATTAAATCTCAGCAAGAAAAAAGTATTGTCCAGTTACCCGAAAATGCCGCTTGGGATGACATAGAAATAAAGTTTGTTGATGATACTCATCTTGAAGTTTTGCACCAAAATAACTATATCCGTAAGTACAGCGCCGAAGAATTAGGATTTACCCATAAGCGAAGTAATGAAAAAGTTTTGGATCAGCAGTGGAAATTCTTACAACAACTTTCAATCATGTTGAATTTTGAAAGTAGTCCCAAGCCGACTATTGCAGTCATAGCCCGTCAGCTTCATGTTGAAGATAACACATGCGAAAAAATTAAGAGTAACCTTTCAAAAAAACTTAAGATTGTATTTGGTATTAAGCAGAATCCCTTTCACGAATATGATGCAACCACAGGTTATCGACCCATGTTCACCATCAAACCAGAAACACCCCTCCGATATAAAGGTGATCCATTTCGTGTTGGAGGTTAAATAAGGCAAAACAGTATTTAAAGCTAACCCCGTTGAATTCAGTGAGGTACTTTTTGATTTGAAAAGTGTAATTTTAAAGGCATTTTCACTGCTTCGCTGAATTTCCGCACATATAGTAGAGGGCTTATTAGCTAAGAGTGTAAAACATGCCAAAACAAGCATTATCCTGGCACACCGAAAAACGTCGAGTTAACGATCTTGTGCCATATGACCGCAATCCTCGGCAAATAAATGATAAACAGCTAGAGGATTTAAAGAAAAGTCTGAAAAAATTCAACTTAGTTGAAATTCCAGCCATTGATATTGGCAATCGCGTCATCGCCGGTCACCAACGTCTGAAGGTATTGCAGCTCTTGGAACGAGGCGAAGAACGGATTGAGGTTCGGGTACCCAACCGGAAGCTCACCAAAGCGGAATTTGAGCAATACCTCCTCACCAGCAACGCTGTTTCCGGTGATTGGGATTTTGACAAACTAAAATCCTTTGATATAGGGCTTCTGCTTGATATCGGCTTTGATGAAACCGACTTAGTCAATATCTGGGATCAAAACCTTGAGATCGAAGATGACAGCTTTGATGTCGAAAAGGAATTAGCCAAAATCAAAACACCAAAAACCAAACCAGGTGACCTTATTGCTCTAGGCCCACACCGTTTGCTATGTGGCGATGCGGGTGATCCAAAGGTTCTTAAAAACCTTTTCGGCAAAGCTCGCGCATCCATGATATATAGTGATCCGCCGTATAACATTAAATTAGACTATAACCTCGGGATTGGAGGAAAACAACACTATGGCGGAAATGTCGATGATAACAAAACAGATGAGGCGTATAGATTATTCCTTCGTGCAAGTTTGGAAAACGCTCTTTTAGTAAGTAACCTCAACACCCACGTCTTTTATTGGTGCGACGAATCATACATCTGGCTTGTGCAATCTCTGTATCGTGAACTCGGGCTCACCAACAAACGAGTGTGTCTTTGGATCAAAAACGGACATAACCCAACCCCTGGTGTTGCCTTTAACAAATGCTTTGAGTCGTGTGTGTATGGAACCAGAGGCAAACCATATATAGCTAAAGGCATTGAAAATCTCAATGAGGTAATGAACAAGGAAATCACAACCGGGAACCGCCTCATCGATGACATTTTAGATCTTCTGAATATCTGGCTCGTGAAGAGGCTATCCGGTGACCAGTATGAACACGCAACAGCCAAACCTCCGACGCTTCATGAAAAAGCTATCCGTAGATGTACCAAGCCAGGTGATATTATTCTTGATAGCTTTTTGGGGTCTGGTAGCACCCTTGTTGCAGGCGACCAACTTAAGCGCCGCGTGTATGGCGTAGAGCTGGAGCCGATATATTGCGATCTCATAATCAAACGATATGAAAAACTCTCAAAGGGAAAAGCCAAAAAAATCAATTAAGTACGGTGATGTCATACAGATTGGAAACCATCTGCTTGCCTGCGGAGATGCGCGCGATACTAGATTTGTTCAGCGAGTCATTGATAACAGGAAGATTCATTTGATTTGTACGGATCCACCGTATGGCGTGAAGCTTGTTGAACTCAAAGCTGGATTTTCCGATTTGAAAAAAAATAAGAAAATTCTGAACGACGATATTTTTTCTGAATCGCAGTATGCAAAGTTCACTTATGACTGGCTCGTGCCTATCATCCCGCACCTCACAAACAAAAACGCCGCATATATTTTTAACTCGGATAAAATGCTGTTTGCGTTGCGTGAGGGAATGGAACGAGCAGGTATGAAATTTTCTCAACTCCTTATTTGGATCAAAAACCATCAAGTCGTGGGTCGTAAAGACTATTTGCCTGCCCATGAGCTAATTGCCTATGGCTGGTATGGTACGCATCAGTTTCATAAAGCCAAAGACCGCTCGGTCTTGTTTTGTCCGAAGCCTAATAAAAGTCCGCTTCATCCCACACAAAAACCCGTAAGCCTGCTCAGGCGGCTGATTCTGAATAACACGAAAGTTGGTGATACAGTCTATGACTGTTTTGCAGGTTCTGGTTCCACAGGCATTGCCTGCGAACAAACCAAACGCTCATGCATTATGATTGAACGCGATGAAGCATACTGCCAGACCATCATGGACCGGTTTGAACGGCTGTTTGGAATAAAAGAAAGTAATAAACGTATATGAAAAAAGAGAGAACCAAAGATTTGCTTTTAGAGCAGGTACGCAAAATACCCATTATTCAGGTTGCCTGTGAAAAGATTGGTATTGCCCGAGCAACCGTGTATCGCTGGAAAGCGGAAGATGAGCAGTTTAGAACACAGCTTGAAGAGGTATTAGCAGAAGGCGAAGCACTCATTAACGACATGGGTGAATCACAACTCCTTTCTCTGATGAAAGAAAAGAGTTGGCCAGCCATTAGTTTTTGGCTGAGGCATCGCAATCCGAAGTTTAGAGAACGCCTTGAAGTCACGACTAACGTCAAGACCCAAGATGCACTATCAGAAGAACAGCAAGCAATTGTTCAGGAAGCGCTTCGTCTTGCCTCGCTCACGCAAGATGCTAAGGCAAAAGAAGATGCTCATGAACTTAAGAAAGAAAACAATGAACAGGCTTAATCCACAACCAAATATCGTTGATCGAATGTTTAGGGATATCAAGGTGCGCCGGGCAATTGTTCAGCAAAGCCATTATTGGTTTTTCAATTTTTATTTCCACCACTACGTCACCTACAAAACTGCTCCGTTCCAACGTGAAATTTTTGCCTATACAGAAAATACCGACATACAAAACCTCTTTCTGGTGGCTTTTCGCGGATCAGGAAAATCCACCATCCTCACCATGTCCTACCCAATCTGGGCCATCTTAGGCAAGCAACAAAAAAAGTTTGTGCTGATTTTGTGCCAAACCAGAAGTCAGGCAAAACAGCACATGATGAACTTAAAACGAGAACTTGAAGGAAACATACTTTTGCAAAACGACCTTGGACCCTTTCAAGAGGAAAACGATGAATGGGGTTCGTCTTCATTGGTGTTTTCTCGTCTGAATGCCAGGATAACTGCCGCATCAACCGAACAAAGCATCAGAGGTCTTCGGCACAACCAGCATCGACC
>CAZGDO010000039.1:0-10793 GCA_964524365.1 uncultured Gammaproteobacteria bacterium
CATGTGATTTCACCATGTTCTCACCTTTTTATATAAAAAATAAATGAAAAATAAAATGAAAATCAATGACGGGTGAGGTATTCAACTTCGAGCCACAGTGTCTCTCCCCGTCCCTGCACACCACCTGAAATATAGGGGATGGCTTCAAATTCCTCGCCGTCCTCTACTCCGATTACCTGCCTGTCCGAATATCCTCCATGGTCCCTGCATCCTTTTGCGTCGGCCTGCAAGCAAGCAACGGCAGTACGTACTGTCTTATGCTTGTGCCCGCAACAACCTCGTATGTCCCCTCGTGTTGTATAGTATATCATATTTCTGAATCTGTATCACCAGCGATATCAAATTCTCCTGGGTCGTCTGGGGTAGACTTTTTGCCATTGCCGTTAGCGGGCAACTCTTGCAAAACGCGAATGCCGACGTGAGATAAAAAGAAAAGTCCAAGACCAAGCTTAAACACCTCAACCGCACGAAGGATAAGCGCGAATGCGACACCGATTGATGCGGTGTACCCGAGTGCTGAAAAGACAATCACTTGCCCTGCTTCATATGATCCAAGTCCAGCAGGGATCGGCATAAAGCTCGATAAAATCATAAAAACCATCATCATGAGTATCTGCACAATATTTGCCTCTATCCCTAAACTAATGAGCACAATGACAAATTGGAGTAACACAATAATGCCACCAATCAGTGAAAGAATCAGACCTTTTGCAAATAATTCTTTCTGGTGATTGAAAAATTTTATTATAAGCTCTTCAAAATGCAACATTTTATCAATCATCTTTTGCATCCGTTTGAAACGATGCAGACGTAGCACGCGAATTACCGACGAAAAAAATCCGATACCGCGATATGTCTGAACATAAAACACTGCTAACAGCACAATAAGTACAAGGAGGGTAAACACAAATACGCCAATTGCCTGCCAAGAAATATCATATTTGAAAAATGCATACACCATGGCGGCAATTAAAAAAGGAATCGGATACGTAAAATCCAAAATTTTATCAACAAGAATAGAAGCAAAGCCCTTGGAGTACCCGATGCCGGCATTTCGCTTTAAAAAATATGCTGACACGGGTTCACCACCGACGTTCGGGCCGGGTGTAAGGTAACTAACAGTAAGGCCAGCGAATTTTGGCGCGACCAATTGCTTTATCGTAACGTTATCACCTTGCGCACGCAAAATAAGTTTCCATCGATAAATCCCGACAAATGTTTGCGCGTACGCCAACACTGCCACAACGCCAATTGTCCACCACGAAAAAGATTTAAACGCCTCTTTAAATGCCTCCACTCCAATATACCTGAAGACAGCAATAAACAACGCGACACCGACAATCAGAGAAAGAAAAAATAGAATTACTTTTTTCATAGAAATCCGACTCTCAAAGAAAAATGAGGGATGCGTGCATTTTACGCTTTTTGGATAAAAAAAACAATAAAAAATCCGCGCAAAGGCGCTGGAGGGCCTATGCGCGGATTAAATACTTTGAGAAGACACCCTTATTTAGCGACGGGTTTCGGCGAGTCGCGTCATCCGTGTCTCTTTCGTTGAGAGCCCCGATCCATGGCAATGAGACACGCCCGATACATGTTGGACTGCCCGGCCATCGACGGTTTTAACTTGTGCACCACACACCCGACATGTTTGGATCGTGTTCGTAGAATTTTTCATATACTCTCCTATGGACGGTTAAAAGGTGAAAGAACAAAAACAAAAACTTACGTATTAGATGGGATTAATGACGACATCGCCGTTTTCGGTAAAATCAGCGAAATAACCGGTTACCTTAAACGCGACGTCTGGGAGTTTTTCAGAAATAAGTGATTTTATCTTCGTGATCTGATCTGTATGAAAACGCACCTCATCTTGGGGGCTTTCGAACTGCTTAGAACCACCATAGCCGCCGCAATCGCGGTGTTGAATGATGTGAACTTCACAGGAATTATGAAGCTTGTGTGACAGCTCAAGCTGCTTTAACGCGAACGCCTGGCTGTCTGTATCTAAAAATGCTTTGCCAGCGCCTGCCCAGCCGACAATATCCGCATCGCCTAAAATATGTTTCGTATTTAAAAAATGAAACAATCCGGGTTCAAAACGGAAATCCATACAATGGACGACGAGCGCGTTACAGGTATGAGACATATATTTCGTGTGTGTAAATAAGAAAATAATATTCGTAAGTATGCCACAGGATGTACAGAAGTACTACCTGTGGCAAACTTGAGAGAAGTTAATGGGTTTCGAGATACTCCGGAATAAGCGTCCGACAAGCGTTTTTTACTACATAGGCTTCAACGCTTTTCGACCTCACATCCGTAACATCGGGGGTCCAATCCACGATAAGGATTGGCAACACGACGTCTTCGATGACGCCAAGTGCTTTGGTTGCAAAATCATCAGATGCCAACGCCGCGAGTATCATGTTGTGATACGCGAGATCAAGGCCCTTCATCTTCTTGCAATTAGGACCATGAATCACACACAAGACGACTTTGCCGATATGTTCAGCAAGTGCATCCCGCAAATCCTGCAATATCACCTGCCGGGCTGAGGATATGTATTCCCAGTGCTTGGGGTTGATATCGTACAACGCCGGGTCGATTAATCCGAGCATAAAGCCGCCGCCGTGACTGCGGTTGAAATGCTGAATGTCCGAATACTTGGACCAACCATTCGCTATAAAAAGACTATAGCGGCCGTCAGTGCACGCAGATCCGATCATGCCATACTGTGCAAGTTCTTTCATGCGGGCATCTTTGATTAATTCAAGACCGCCTTGCTCGATTAAATATCGAGTTAATTCAAATGATGCATCATAATTGCTCAACCGAAACTCCTTTCTCAAGTTGAAAATGAACGATAGCAGAGTATACGCTAGATTGTGAAAAAAGTCAATAGACTATTCGGTTAGGTGGCCCCGCGTCGGGATCGATGTTTGCGAGCAACACGAAGCCTGGCCAATTCTTTTTCAAGTTTTGCTGCCACCATGGCAAAATCAGTGGCATCCACGCGCTTTGATGTTCGAAGCTCTTCAGCCCGTTTGCGTGCTTCTTCTGCGCGCTGTTCGTCAATTTCTTCTGCGTGTTCCGCGGTATCAGCAAGCACGACCACGCGTGTGGGTTGCACTTCAATAAATCCCCCAGAAACTGCTAAAAGTAACTCCTCGTTATTTTTCTTCACGCGGATTTCACCGGGCGCAAGCAGCGCAACAAGCGGAATGTGATGCGGCAATATGCCTATCTCACCCATCGCTGTCGGCAAGACAACTCCATCTACTTCGTCAGACATGACGACGCGTTCAGGGGTGGTAATTTTTATGTTAATCTTGTCGATCATGAGTGATTATTTTGATTTTTTAATTTCAGACAACGAACCCTTCATATAAAATTCCTTTTCAGGGATTGAATCATACTCACCATCAAGAATTGCCTTGAATCCTTTAATGGTATCTTTTAAGGAAACATATTTTCCTGACGCACCGGTAAAGGTTTCAGCAACAAAGAATGGCTGCGACAAAAAGCGCTGCACTTTTCTTGCGCGCGCAACAATGAGCTTGTCATCATCAGTTAATTCTTCCATACCCAAGATCGCAATTATGTCCTGCAAATCCTTATACCGTTGCAAAATCTTCTGCACGCCGCGAGCAACATCATAATGCTCCTGACCAATAATGGCAGGACTCAAAATAGTTGAGGTGGAATCCAGTGGATCGACTGCGGGATAAATACCAAGCTCAACAAGACTGCGAGACAACACAACAGTTGAATCAAGATGCGCAAATGTTGTTGCCGGAGCTGGATCAGTTAAATCATCAGCTGGAACATAAACCGCCTGGACTGATGTAATTGACCCTTTACTCGTTGAGGTAATGCGTTCCTGTAACTCACCCATTTCTTCCGCTAAAGTCGGCTGATAACCAACAGCAGACGGAATACGTCCGAGCAATGCTGACACTTCAGAGCCCGCCTGCGTGAAACGGAAAATATTATCAATAAAAAGAAGGACATCCTGGTTTTTTTCATCACGGAAATATTCTGCCATCGCAAGACCTGACAACGCAACACGCGCACGAACTCCAGGCGGTTCGTTCATTTGTCCGAACACAAGCGCGGTTTTGTTCAATACGCCGGATCCTTTCATTTCATGATACAGATCGTTTCCTTCACGTGACCGCTCACCGACGCCAGCAAACACTGAATAGCCGCCATGTTCTTCTGCGATGTTTCTAATAAATTCCTGAATCAAAACTGTTTTACCGACGCCAGCACCACCAAATAAACCAACTTTTCCGCCTTTCAAAATAGGACAAATAAGATCAACAACTTTTATCCCCGTCTCAAGTACTTCTGCCTGCGTTGACTGGTCTGTAAATGTAGGTGCTGAACGGTGAATTGGATAGGTCGTCTTTGTCTTCACTGGTTCTTTGCCGTCCAACGGCCGACCAAGCACATCAAACATACGGCCCAATGTTTCTTCTCCAACAGGGATCGAAATTGGCTTTCCCGTGGCAATAACTTTCTGTCCACGCGCCAATCCGTCTGTCGTTCCCATTGCTACCGTACGGACAGTGTTGCCACCAGTATCCTGCTGGACTTCTAAAATCAGTGACTCACCCTTTTCACCCGCATCGGGAACTTCGATGGCTTCGTAAATATCCGGCAGTTTCTTTTCGAAATGTATATCGACGACCGGTCCGATAATTTGAATAATTTTTCCTTCGTGTGTCATACGTAAATAATTAATCTTCTAAAGCTGAACGTCCACCCGAGATATCAGCAAGCTCTGTTGTGATAGCTTCCTGGCGGGCTTGGTTGTATGCGAATGTGAGATCTTGAATCATGTCACCTGCCGCATCAGACGCATTGCGCATCGCAAGCATACGAGCGGAATGTTCAGACGCATTCGATTCGAGCAGGGCCTGATAAATCTGCAGCTCGATCAGACGTTCGATCATCTGATCGAGAACAGCATCAGGATTCGGCTCAAATGTGTAATCAAATGACTCTATTCCAATATCGTGTTTTTCGCCATCAACAAATCCGAGCTCATTATCTTCTTTCTCAATAGGCAGTAATTGTTTAACCTTTGGGGTTTGGGTGATTGCTGATTTATAGTCCGTGTAGGCAATCACTATCTTGTCATATTTGCAAGAGCTGTAATCTACAATGACTGACTGTGCAAGTGGGGTCACTTCTGAAATACGGGTTGCAACATCGAGTTTTGTAAATTCAGCAATAATTTCATGACCATGCTTAAACATTATATCCCGGCCTCGCTTACCGAGTAAAAACACTTCTGCTTCTACTTCAATATTTTCTTTTTTGTGTTTACGAATATACCCTGCAACCGTTTCAATAATTTCACGGTTGAATCCGCCACACAAGCCCCTGTTCGAGGTAATAAGAATCATACCGACTTTTTTTATCTTCTTACTTTTTCGAAGCAACGGATGTCGAGCAGAATCAGTTTTGTGGGCAAGATTGCGAATAATTTCCCAAGCGGTATTTGCGTAATCCCTAGTTTCAAGTACCGCATTCACCGCTTTGCGCATTTTTGCGGCAGCAACAAGTTCCATCGCCTTTGTGATCTTTTTCGTGTTCGCGACGGATCGAATTCTTCGTTTTATGTCTCGTGTTGCTACTGGCATGAAATATTATTTTTGTGAATCTTCTTGCATTGCGTACGTCACTGTCTTTTTGTAGGAATCGATTGCTGACATGAGTTTTTGTTCAATCGCATCGGACATTTCATCTTTTTTCGCAAGCGCGTCCATGAGATCTTTTTCTGATCTCATGTACTCATGCAACCCTTTTTCGAATTCCTTCATATGTTCGACAGAAATATCATCGAGCTTCCCTTTTACCGCGGCGTATATAATTGCGACCTGGTTTTCAACCGGCATCGGCTCATATTGATCTTGCTTTAAAATCTCTGTGAGACGCTTACCGCGCTCGAGCTGATTACGAGTTGCTTCATCGAGATCGGATCCAAACTGAGCAAATGCTGCAAGTTCCCGATACTGAGCCAAGTCTAGGCGCAAGTTTCCTGCAACTTTTTTCATAGCTTTAATTTGTGCGGCAGAACCGACACGAGAAACGGATAAACCAACATTCAACGCAGGACGAACACCTTGGTAAAACAAATCAGGTTCTAGATAAATCTGTCCATCTGTGATTGAAATGACATTCGTTGGAATATATGCCGAAATATCCCCTGCTTGCGTTTCGATAATCGGCAACGCAGTCAAACTCCCGCCACCATTTTCATCGCTGATTTTTGCCGCGCGCTCAAGTAAACGTGAGTGAAGATAAAAGACATCACCAGGATATGCCTCGCGTCCTGGTGGACGTCGAAGCAACAATGAAATTTGGCGATACGCGACTGCGTGTTTTGAAAGATCGTCATAAACAACAAGCGAGTCTTCGCCCTTGTCCATAAAAAATTCTCCCATAGCGCACCCCGCATACGGGGCAATAAATGAAAGTGACGATGGATCAGATGCGCCCGCTACAACAATAATCGTGTGTTCCAACGCTCCATTTTTTTCAAGCTCAGCGACAATTTTTGCAATTTTCGATTCGCGTTGCGCAATCGCAACATAGACGCAATACACGCCTTTACCTTTTTGGTTAATAATGGTGTCGATGGTGATTGCTGTTTTTCCAACCTGACGATCGCCAATAATAAGTTCACGCTGACCTCGTCCGATTGGAATCAATGCATCAATTGCCTTAACGCCTGTTTGCAACGGCGTATCAACGGATTTTCTTTCCATGACGCGAGGCGCGATTTTTTCAATTGGGTACCGTACCTTAGATTTTATTTCCCCTTTTCCGTCCAGCGGTTCGCCAAGTGGATTAACGACACGTCCAAGCAATTCCGGACCGACCGGAACCTCTAAAATACGTCCTGTACTTTCAACTTCGGATCCTTCTAAAATTCCTTCATTAGATCCCAATACCATGATACCGACCGAATCTTCTTCAAGATTTAATACGACACCAAAGGTTCCGTTCGCGAACTTTACCATTTCGGATGCTTTCACATCTGAAATGCCAGAAGCGCGTACAATGCCATCCCCTGATTCAAGTACTGTACCGACATGTTTTTTTGTCGGGCTCGCCTGAAAAGACTCAAGGTCAGCTTTTAGTTTTTCAACAAGTGATTGTGATACATTCATAACGTACAAGTTACTGTTTGATATATGTATGAAGGTTTGAAACGAGTGTTGCCACCGAATAATCAATGACTTCATCACCACGTTTCAATACCACGCCTCCAACAAGGCTACTATCTTCGTATGTGCGCAATGTGACTGCGGTTTTGTATAGCTGTTTACATAGCTTCGTTATTTCGCGTTTTCCTGGCTCCGCCAGTCGATGTGCGGTAAACACATCAACGACAACGCCGGTACCAGCGTCAGATTGCTCTGCGATGTCACGGACAATAATCGGAAGCAATGAAAGTTTTTTCGCTTTCTGCAAATGTGTACACAATGCGCGAGACACCTCTTCGTGCTTGTATCCTTGGGATAAAAGCTCAAGGGTGGCTGCAGCATAACTTGTTGGCAGGTATTTTTTCATACTATTTCATCAGTTCTTTAACTGACTGATCAACGAGTTCCTTGTCGTGCGACTCATCGAGTCGTGCTCGCAAGACCTTTTCTGATGCGAGGATGACGAGGTTGGCTGCTTCTGCGCGGACTGAAGATAGCGCTTGCTCTTTCTCTTCTTGTATTTGTGCTCGGGCTTGTGTCAGGAGGCCCTGAATCTCGATGCGAGTTTCCTCAACCTTTTGGGTGCGGATTTTTTCAGCATCTGCCATTGCCTGCTCACGAACGCCGTGGGCTTCTGTGTTGGCTTTGGCAACGATACCGTCGCGCGTGGCATGCGCCTGGTCCAACTCCTTATCAATTCGCTCCGCTTTTGTAACGCTCTCTTCAACCCGCTTACGTCGCGCTTCCAAGACTTTGGTTAGCGGCGTGTACACGAATCGTTTGAGCACATACAACAGAATTGCAAAATTGATGGCCTGGAACAAGAGGCTTTGCCATTCAATACCGAGCTTTGAGATGAGTTCCTGCATGCGCTAAAAATAAACTTAATAAGATATTGTCTGAAAGATGCAATAATGCGTCTTAGACAAATTTGATGATAAGAGCCACGACAAGTGCGTAGATAGCGATAGCTTCTGCGAACGCGATGGCAAGTAACATCGGAACTTGAATCTTACTTGCAGATTCAGGGTTTCGACCAATGGATTCCATGGCTTTTGATGCGAGTTTGCCAATGGCAAATGCTGGGCCAAATCCACCGATTGCGATTGCAGCTGCTGCTGCAAATACTTTTGCTACTTCGATTTCCATATATTCTTTCTTAATAATGAGTGATACGTCATGCGCTCTTTTGTCTCGACGGGGCAAAAGCGCGCATAGCCTACATCCACATTAATGAGCCTCCATGGTTGCGACTGTTAAAAATACGAGCGTCAACATTGCGAAAATAAACGCCTGAATAAGCCCAACAAAAATTTCAAGTGCAAAAAACGGCAATGGCGCGATAAGCGGAACAAGAAAAGCAATAACCAAGAGCAGTACCTCACCGGCAAACACATTACCAAATAACCGAAACGACAATGAAATCATTTTCGCGAGCTCGCTGATAATTTCAAGAATGCCGAGAAAAAAATCAATCGGGCCTTTGAAATTGAGAAACTTTTTTGCGTACTTAAAAAATCCAATTGCAGCGACACCAAAAAGTTGAAAGGACAATAATGAGATAATTGCGAGTCCTAAGGTCGTGTTAAGATCAGATGAGGGTGCGCGGAAAATCGGGACAAACATGGTCTCGGCATGTTCATTTGATGCAGTTTCTGATATTTCAGTTACGCCTTCGTGACTGACCTCTTCTACCTGAGTGCTTGCTTTTTCTTCATGAATGCCAATTGAGCCGACACCTGGAATAAGCCCTGACCAATTCGCAAATAATATAAAGATGAAAAGCGTCATAACCAGCGCAAAAAACTTTTTGCTATTCTTATGATTGTTCGTCACGCTATCCATTAATGTAAACGCGCCGTCGAAAACCATTTCTACGGCGTTCTGTGTTTTGGAAATTTTCTTTGCGGTAGTGATGCGAAAACGAAAATAAAGCCCAAATGAAATAATAAGCAGCGAAATAAGCACGGTAACAATCATGGAATTCGTCACGTGAAAACTCCCAATACTGAAAATGCGTTCTGCTGCTAAAGATATTTCGTGCATATCTACTTCTTTTCTTTATCTAACGTATGTTCTTTTTTTTCTTCTTTGTCTTCCTGTTGAATCTTGCGCATGATTGTGTTGAATTTTACGACCAAGGCGACGGAAGAAATGATGATTGAAAGAATAATTCCTGCTATCAGAATCCACGGGCTTGTATCGAACTTTTTATCAAGCAACCGTCCGAGGAGCGCTAATGCAACTATTGGGATTGCAATGGTATACCCGAGCTCTAAACTAAGCTTTAATGCGCTGAATGTACTTCCTTTTTCTGACATATTCGTTATCGAAAAGTTTTTCAGTGGCAAATTCTCGCCATCGATGAAAAACAATATGTTTTTCGTTACTTTATTAGTGAAAATCAACCAAACCTTTGAAAAATCGCCTAAATTCTAGAGATTTTATAAAAAAATGTCAAGTGTACGGCTTATTCTTTGGCTAATGAAAGGCAAAAAATAAGCTTTTTCCACAAAAACAAAAAGCTTCTCTTTATTAATTAAGCGAATTTAGCTCACTAAGCTGATCCTCAATTGCTTTCGTAATAAGAGATGTTTGTGTCCCTGTAATAATAGTGCCGTTGACGAGTGTTGCTGGCACAGCCTGAATGAAGAGTAAATCGGCATACAAAATATCTGCGGTTACGCGATCGTCTTCTTCATTGTTGTTGAGACAAGCGGCAAATGCGGTTGTATCGAGTCCCAGACTTTCTGCCCAAATGTTCATGCTTGCGACAGTATAATTTTTACCCTCAGACAACATCTTGTCATGCATTTCAAAAAATTTACCCTGAACACCCGCGCATTCCAAAGCGGAGGAAGAAACTTCTTTTGGAAGGTGCTTATAGACAATACGTACATCGTCCTGATACGTTGTTAACAAGGTCTTCAGATATGTATAATAATTCGTGCACGGAGTCGCAACATCTGAAAATGCGCAAAAGCCTACTACCGTTATGCGAGCGTTATCCGCTCCCCGGATCCAGTCTGAATCTGAAACTCGCATGCCGTATGTTTTTACGGAAGATGTTGACAGCGGATTATACCCCGCATCAATTTCATTCTTATCTGAAAAGCCGTCTAGATCTGTGTCTTTTAATTTTGGATTTGTTCCGTAGAGCTCTTCTTGTTTGTCTGTCAACCCATCACCATCGGTATCAGTCCCAATATCAATTGACGGGTTTGATTCTGAATTAAGCGGATCGGTGCCTGCCTGGACTTCTTCTAGATCTGTTGCGCCGTCAGCATCTGTATCAGCTGAAAGCGGATCGGTGCCGGCTGCAAGTTCCTGTGCGCCGGTCATGCCATCGGCATCCGTATCGCGAGAACTTTCAGCTTCACGGGACAGCACATACTTGTCCGCCGTGTTCGTCCCCACAACCACTTCATCAAGCAAGTCACCGATAGTTGCTGTCTCTGCCGGCTTTTGAATTTCATACTGCAGTGTATAGGTCGTGCCATCGGTGGTATATGGATACGGAAGATTCGAATACAAATCTGTTAGCCCTGAAGTGGCAGCAACGCCAGTGAG
>CAZGDO010000040.1:0-10557 GCA_964524365.1 uncultured Gammaproteobacteria bacterium
CTTATCGTCGAATTAAACCACATGCTCCACCGCTTGTGCGGGCTCCCGTCAATTCATTTGAGTTTTAGCCTTGCGGCCGTACTCCCCAGGCGGGACACTTAACGCGTTAGCTTGAGTAAACGACACTGAGAGGGTCGAGACTCCCAATGCCTAGTGTCCATCGTTTACGGCGTGGACTACACGGGTATCTAATCCGTTTCGCTCCCCACGCTTTCGTTCATATAGTGTCAGCGGCGTTCTAGCAAACTGCCTTCGCAATTGGTGTTCCTACCGATATTAACGCATTTTACTACTACACCGGTAATTCCGTTTGCCTCTCCCGCGCTCAAGCTTTACAGTTTCCCCCGCGGACCCACGGTTAAGCCATGGAATTTTACGGAAGACTTATAAAGCCACCTGTGAACTCTTTACGCCCAGTAATTCCGGATAACGCTTGGGGCCTTCGTATTACCGCTGCTGCTGGCACGAAGTTAGCAGCCCCTTATTCCTGTGGTACCGTCAGAGTTCGTCCCACAGAAAAGCAGTTTACGCTCCGAAGAGTTTCATCCTGCACGCGGCGTCGCTCCCTCAGACTTTCGTCCATTGGGGAAGATTCTTGACTGCAGCCTCCCGTAGGAGTCTGGACAGTGTCTCAGTTCCAGTGAGGCGGGTCGTGCTCTCACACCCGCTACCCGTCGTAGCCTTGGTGGGCCATTACCTCACCAACAAGCTGATAGACCATAGGTCCCTCCCAAAGTGATAAATCTTTACGCAGAAGTCATGCGACTTCTGAGCACATCCGGTATTAGCAAATCTTTCGATTTGTTGTCCCGAGCTTTGGGGTAGGTTGCCAATGTGTTACGCACCCGTTTGCCACTTTCTAGTCTTGCGACTAGATCGTTCGACTTGCATGCCTTAGGCACGCCGCCAGCGTTCATCCTGAGCCATGATCAAACTCTTATCTATAGAAAGACAAGTAATGTCTAGCTCAAAAAATTGACGTATGCCATGATCATTTCGGGAAGAAATGACATGGCTCTTGTTACATATGTATATGTCAAAGTTCATTTTTCTACCGTTTTTTGAGTAGAAAAAATGGTGAGACCGAAAGTCTTTTTTCGATGCCACCACTTTTCCTTCTCAAATACGAATGGAGAGTTTGGTTTCCAGAGCCTATAGGCTATTTTTTAAGAAATCAGCAGAGCTTCAATAATACATGGGGTAAAAAAGGTTGTCAAGGGCTTTGAAAAAGAAGGATTTTTTTTAAAATTTTGCCGTTGACACGGCTGGCTTAAATGCTCTTTTGCATCGCCCAAAAGGGACAAAACGCTAGTCCTGTGAAAAGACATCGGGGTAAGCGGCACTTCATTCACACATGAGTTGGCCAGCACTAAAGACTGGCACAACTCTTTTTATGCTCATGCTCGTTTGCTTCCCATCGATGTTTTTCAACGGACGGAGTTTTTTTTATTTTTTTCAATGGGCGCTAAAATCCATGTCCAGCAATTTCTTGATTACTCAAAATGCAGAGGATCTTTATTACCCTCAATCGATTTTTTCTTGCCCGTCACCGCATTATTGCGGGATCCCGCCAAAGGCGGTGACCTTGGCGTAGGTCAACGGACGGAGTTTTTTAAAGACTGTCTTAAATGACCCTTTTAAGACTGTCTTTGTTTTGGTTTCTTTTTCGTTACCCAAAAATACCGAGAAGTTTTTTTGTCTTGCCGTCTTTACCTAAATAATTATAAATGGCAACTTACCCTTTTTTAAATTGTCCTCCATTCTGGCTTTTGTTTTTCCCAATCCTTTAAATATACGCTGTGAGTTTTCACAAATCGAAATTTATTCTTGCAATTAGCTACCAAGGCATTAACCTGTTCTAATTCACCCAATTCTGCCGTAGTTACCCAGTCTGCAAGCAACATTTTTTCATCAGAAGACAAATCATACTTTGAGTATTTTTCTAGAATTTCTTCCAATTGTTTTTTCTCTTTTTTGCCCATATTTCAAATATTACTATACCTCTGTTTTAACATAGTTCGGCGGGGATGGAAAGACAAAGCCCCCGCCCGTTTAGAAATATAAGTAAAATCTATTGAAGACGAATGACTAGGAAATTGCCGAAATGGCTTTCGGAATTTCACATGAGAATGAAATGGATCTTAACAGGCCCCAGCCAGGTCGTGTCAAGGGGTTTGGGTACAGTCCTAGGGCTAAGGGGAACAGGCTTTCGAAACTTGTGTTCCCCTTGGCCCTGGACAAAAAAATACGCCACATGTGGTGGCACTAATAAAAAAATCTTAAATAGATAACTTATTGCTTCTTCTTATGCGCCTTACGCCAATCCGCAATATTTTTATGATTCCCACTTAACAATTCCTTTGGGACTTTTTGACCGTTAAAAACTTCTGGCCGTGTATACTGCGGATATTCTAGTAACCCTGGCGTTTCGTGGGATTCGTCTGTGCTGGATTCGTTTGACCCAAGGACTCCTGGAAGAAGTCGCACAACTGCGTCTGCAATAACTAGAGCGGGCAGTTCGCCGCCAGTGAGTACGTAGTTACCAATTGAAATTTCTCCGTCAATATATTTCATAACGCGCTCATCAACGCCTTCGTAGTGTCCGCAAATCAAGACAAGTTTTTTTACTTTCGAAAATTTTCGTGCATCAGCTTGAACAAACGTTTTTCCTTTCGCAGAAGTAAGTAAAACGCGAGTAAATTTTGTTTTTCGCGGAACGATTTTTTTAAGTGCTCGAACAATAGGTTCGACTTGCATCACCATTCCGGGGCCACCGCCATATGGTCGATCATCAACCTTGTTGTGTTTATCTAGGGTGTAGTCGCGCAAATCATGAATCACAATTTTGACCGCGCCCTTTTTTTGCGCGCGTTTCAAAATACTCTCGCCTAAGTATGAGTCAAAAATTTGTGGAAAAATTGTAATCAGGTGGATTTGCATACTTCAAGTATAGCAGAAACAAAGATTGGCTTTATTGCCATTGCAAGAAATGGGTTTTAGAAAAGCTTTGCCGTTGGCACGACAGGCTTACATGCTCTTTTGCATCGCCCAAAAGGGACAAAACGCTAGTCCTGTAAAAAGACATCGGGGAAAGCTGCGCTTCATTCGCATATGGATTGGTCAGCACTAAAGACTGACACAATCCTATTTATGCTCGTTCTCGTTTGTAAACCCTGCGATGTTTTTCAACGGACAAATAAAACAAATCCTCAATGCAAGATGTATACACAAAGAACCAGCTTTCATTCCGGTTTTCATCGAGTCTCGTGTACTCACGGACGAGCTGAAAGCTGCATGCATCTTGTATTGAGGATTTATCACGCCCTGCGAGGCAGTGCTAGAGTGTTGGGAGTCGAAATGGGTGTAATCAAGAATATAAACTGTTTTATATTCGTCCCGTTGAGACGGGTTACGCGTTACGCCAAGGGCGTCGTGTGACACTAGTCCTAGGGGTAAGAGGTGTAAGCTTCTGACTTGTACCCCTCTTACCCCTGGACAAAAAAATTTATAAAAAAAATAATATAACTATCTAGCATAACAATAACAAAAAATTTGTAACCAAAAACCGCCACGAGTGGCGGTTTAAGGTTTTAATCTATGTTATATTTTGAGATCGTCGACTGTTGAGGTATCAACCTCTTCAGTTGCTGGCGCCTCTGAACGCATGTCGCGTCCTTCTGGTTTGTTCTTTCTGTGTCCTTCTGGTTCGTAAATTTTCAGATTGACCCGTGCGTGGTGTTTTGCACCGACAACGCGTAACAGCGTTCGAAGTGCTTTCGCGGTCTGTCCTTGGCGGCCAATAACCTGCCCAAGATCTTCTTGCGCGACACTCAATGTGATGAGCACGCCCATTTCGTCAATTGTTCGTTCGGTTGAAACCTTATCAGGTTGATCAACGAGCGACTTGACCACGTACTCGATAAATTGCTGGTCTTCTTCTGGGTTTCCGACTTGTTCTGCCATACAAGTGCTTCGATTAATGAATAAAGTATACAATCTCTGCGCATGAATTCCTTGCTATCCCCATTCGACACATGAAGATATGTGCAAGATTCTCAACGCACAGTTTCTGTATTGATGTTAAGATGCTGCTTCCTTTTTTTCTGTTTCTGGTGTTTCAGGTTTTGCTGCTACTTCTTCTTTTGGTTTTTCTTGTGTTGCTGGGGGCGTTTCTGGTTTTGCTGTTGTTGTTGTTTCTTCTTCTTTCTTTACTTTCTTATGCATCATGTTGCGTTTTTCGCCTTCAATAACCTTGTTGACGATGCATAAATTATGAACTGTGTCAGATAGTTGTGCTCCATTTTTCATCCATTGCAAAAGTCGATCTTTGTCTACGACAAAGGTCGAGGGCTGCGTATGCGGATCATATGTCCCGAGCGCCTCTAAATAAGGGGCGCGCATGTCCTTTTGTTTATCAGAAACCACAATGCGGTAGGTCGGGTGGTTCTTTTTACCAATTCTGGAAAGTCTTATCATTACCATAGTTACTTTACGACTGTACCCCAAATGAAAAAATACGTCAAGAGCGAGTATAAAAACCCCTTCGGAAAGCATACGCCTCACCGGAGGGGAGTACATCAGAAAAATAGGTACGGTTGCTAATGGCGCAACCGCTTAAACACTTCAGGCATGGTACGTTTGCAGAACGTTTGCGTTACGTGGCCACGCCGACCGGCCGTACGATAGAGATGTGAGAATCCCCGCCCTTGAGAAAGAGCTTAAAAAATTTAGACTCATACTAAAACTCATTAGTTTTTGTGTCACGCATTATCGATTTCCGTGTTGCTTGATGATTTCTTCGGCATGCTCAACATTCACGCTCAAAAGCTTTGAAATGCCATCATCACCCATGGTGACGCCGTATAAAATCACCGAATGCTCCATAGTGGCACGGTTGTGCGTGATGGTGATAAATTGCGTCCGTCTGGATAGCTCATTAATAATACTCGCAAAACGCTCCGAATTAGCCTCATCAAGCGCAGCATCTACTTCATCAAGGACGACAAATGGCGACGGGTTATTTGAAATGATGGCGCAGATAAGCGCGATGGATGTCAGCGCACGTTCACCTCCTGACAGCGACCCTACACTCTTGAGTTTTTTGCCCGGTGGAGTCGCAAATATTGAAATGCCAGTTACTACTTTCTCGCCCCGTTTTTTTGGGGCTTCTTCCTCAGCTTCATCGTCAACGCCCTCATCCTCTTCGTCGGTGTCTTCCGTAATTTCTTCTTTCAATAATTCTAAGGTTGCTTTGCCACCACCAAATAATTTCTTAAAATACACGCCAAACTCTTTATTTATTCGTTGAAACGCATCCGTGAACTGTTCTTTTATTGTTCGCTCAAGTTCTTCAATCGCTTTTTCAAGATCCGCTATTGCGGCCCGCAGATCCTCGAGTTGATGTGAAAGAAAGTCATATCGTTGTTTTGTGTCTTCATATTCACTCGTCACTTGCGGGTCGATGCCGCCGATCATTTCAAGTTGTTTTTTATATTGAAGAATCTTTCCATATACCTCACCACGATCAATACCTTCTGGATCAGTCGCTTTAATATGCTCAATCACCTCAGATGGCATCTCTTGGCGCATTTCACGATCCAGATCTTCAGACCGGGTTTCAAGGCGCGCGATGTCGACCGCATACTGATTCATGCTTCGAATTACCTCGCTTAATTGCTCTCCGATGTGAGCAAAATTTCTTTGTAGTTCAACGAGTTTATTTTTCTTCTCTTGTTCTTGTTCATTAAACTTTTGAATCTCAGTGCGAGCGCGAGCAATTTCCTCATCACTATGCTGAATTTTTTTGGCCAAATCTTGTTCTTGTGAATCAAGGACGTCGTTCCGTGTGTCGCCTGACGCTTTTGCTTCATCTAGTTCACGCTCCACCCCAGAAAGTTCACTCGCAAGATCTGCCTGCTCATCGCTAAGCCGTTCAATCCTGTCTTCAAGAATCCGTGCATCGCTCGCAATTCGATTTTCTTGCGCCACTAACTGCCGTTTGCCAACCACAACCTCATTAAGAGTAGCTTCTAAGCGTGTCAGCTTCTGCACTGATTCCTGATCGCGTGTATGTGATACCTTGTGAACGATGGACTTCAATTCATCATGAAAAATCTGTACCTCGTCTCGAAGTGAGATAAAATGTTCTGGTTGTTCAGCTTTCAATAAACGAGATAAAACCCGTTCATGTTTCACAAACAGCTGCTGTAAATAATCTGAGACCTCAGGCAATGTTACCTGGGCTTGTGTTTCAGATTTCAATGCTGCTATTTCACGTGTTATGTCGTCTGATCGTTGACTCAATTCTGCAACCTTTTGTGCGTGAGTAGTTTGCTCAGCAGAACAATCATCCTTTTCAATTGATGCCTCGGACATTTCATCTTCAAGAGAAGTGCGTTTTCGTCCAAGTTCTTCACGTTTTCTTTCAAGCCAGACGATATTGCTTTTTCCGCTCGCAGTAAGCTCGGCATCACGCCTCCCCTTCACTGACGCATAATCCCTTGCGAGAACATTTTTTTGATCAACAAGGCTTTGAAAAGATTTTTGCAGGCCTTCAAATTCAGCATCACGACTTTTGCGTGATTCTTCAATACGAAGATTTTGTTCAATCTCCTGCCGCTCTGATTCGAGCACCGCGCGTTCTTTTTCTTTTGCCACATGCTGAGCCCGTACAACATCAAGCTGGCTCTGTACGTCATGCCAAAGCGAACGATAATACAAGTCTTGATGGGTGCGAAGGCCTGTTTCTATTTCACTACGCTGTTCAAGGCGATGCACCTGACGGGTAAGTGAACGCAAACGTGGCTCTATTTCTTTCACGAGCATATCAACCCGTTCAAGGTTTTCTTTCGTCTGGTCCAACTTGTTTGCGGCCTGTTCCTTTTTTATCTGGAATGCACGGACACCTGCCGCCTCATCAAAAAAAACTTTGCGTCCTTGCGGTGTCGCGACCAAGACTTCATCTATCATGCCTTGACCGATAATCGAATACGACCGTTGTCCAAAATTCGATTTTGCCAGTAACAAGGCAATATCAGTAAGCCGAGTTGGGCGATTATTTAATAAATATTCAGAATCGCCCGTACGAAATACACGCCGGGTAATCACAAACTCAGACGCATCAACCGGTGCGCGACCATCTTCGTTATTAAAAAATACCGAGACTTCAGCGCTCCCAAGTCGATTTTTTTTGTCACTTCCAGCAAAAATAACATCCTCGGATTTTTTCCCGCGCAGGAGTTTCATCGATTGTTCGCCCAATACCCAACGGATTGCATCCGCAACATTTGACTTTCCTGAACCGTTCGGACCAACCACTGACGTGATGCCCTGATTAAAGGTTAGGATCGCTTTATGTGCGAATGATTTAAACCCTTGGATCTCGAGTTTCTGTAAGTACATGCTGTTTGGAAAACTAAAACAATAACTAAACTTGTAGGTGATTGTAGTATAGCAAAACCGCATAAAAATAAAAATCCCGGAAGCGTTGCGTGTTCGCTTCCGGGAAAGAGCTGTGTTTCGCTTTTACCGCTTAAAATGGAACGGGTCGTAGACAGGGGAAGAATGACTTTTACATAAAGGGCAGTCGTCCGGATCCCATTGTTGAATTGGATGCTCTAAAAGGGAGTGGATTGGGACTCCTTTAATTTTGGGGATCCCTGCATTTATCACACAAAAAATACCTTCGGCAGTAAGCTGGTGATCTTCGCACATTTCAACAACTTGTTGCAATATCCTGCCCTTTCGGACAACATCATCGATGATGATGAACGGCCGCTGCTTGAGCGCCTCGATCTGCTTAGGTTTGAGCTCCAGTTTCCCAGAAACATTCATTGGGTACACTTTTTTCGGCTTCAAATCAAAAGCTGAATAGATAGACCGCATCATGCGAGTCGCGGTATCGCTTACCGCCAATATAGCGAGGGCTTGATCGTCTTGAATGTGATCATTCAATAATTGACCCAACCGCAATGGTAGAGAAACTACCATTCCCACCCGAAAAGGGTAAAAGAAACAATTTGTGTGTTCCCCTCCCTGAAGAACGTAATGATCGGGACCGTCATATAAGACTCCTTTTGTCCGTAATTCTGCAATCACAACTTCATCTGGTATGACACCACATTTCACTATGAGTTTTTTCACGTCGACTCCTTTCGATGCTTTAGTTTCAATTGTCAAAAGTACTCTATTTTAAAAATTCACACTACATTTTAAAAGGTATTTTGTCAATAAGAAAGACCCAGAGACAAGCCCCTGGGCCCGATGAAATGAACGTGGTAATTCTACACTAAATGAACCGGCTGGCCGTGTTGATGAAACTCATGTTTGCCACCCTCTATTGAGGTGCTGTACGGAATTCCTTTCTTGCAAAGCGGACAACTTGCCATGTCTTTCCATTTTCTTAAGGTGGGGACATGGACTAGTGATTCAATCATAAACGACAAATTACCATCATCAACAAACTTTTCCTCTGATCGATTTACGATAGTGAGAAACTGTAACACACGTTGTGATTTACCGTTGATCAGTCGGGCTATATCACGAAACGTCCGGCCCGTCATGTAAGCATCATCAAAGATGATAACCTCAGATTCCCTCAAGAACCGCATTTGATTATACGGCAGAAACAACGTACCATCATATTGTCTCTGGCCATATAAAAAGAGAAACTGCCGATCTGGGTGCCGTGCCTGAGCCCACTCAGCTAATAGGCGCGCATAGTGTGCTCCTTTTCCGACTCCAAAAATTGCGATTGGCCCTCCTTTTTGTGCGGGGAGCACTCTAATTTTCTGACCGAGCCCTTCAATAATCTGACGGACTATTGGATTCAGTGTAATCAACGGATAAGCGCAATTGATGTAGCGCTCGCTATGAAATCCACTCGACAAGACAACATGCCCACTTTGAATCATCCCCGCTTTCTTGAAACGATAATACCAGTCATTTTTTGGCATACAATAAATCCTCTCACTGTATATGAGTTCATTGTCAACGTTCTGTGTTCAAATTAATGAAATGATAACATGGGGGGCCTAGGTCGGTCAATAAAAAGCAAGCACCCGAGAACACTTGCGTATAAAATTTTTGGAAGCTATGCACAATCGAAACCTAGGTATCTTCCCTGGAAATCCAATGGATCGTGATACTCTGGCGAGGCTGTTAAGTTACACGCCGAAACGTGCGTTGTGAAGTGGCGCAGAAAGATGAGTTCGTGACACCTGGGACATTTCTTGCAACATCCAATTATCGCTTCTTCATGGTGTGTACACTTATGATAATCAACTTGTGATTTGTCCAACATAGAACTCCTTTTATTTAGAGTTGACGAATAAACAATAAAAAATAGCATACATGCTCACATGCGCTTTATCAAGATGTTACCAGCCTTTTGCATCTAATGCGTTTTGTGCGGCATCAACTTGCGCCTCTTGTTTTGAAGTGCCTCGCCCTTCGGCAATCTTATCACCATTCACAAAAACGCCAATAACAAATTCTTTCGCGTGATCTGGACCGCTTTCACTTAATACATCATACCGTGGAGTTTTACCGATACGTTCTTGTGCTTCTTCTTGAAAACGGCTCTTTGGATCCATGTATAATTTATGTTCCAAAATATACGTCAGCTTCGACAATATCACGCGGTGAATAAATTCCTTTGCTACATCCCACCCTTGATCTAAATACATCGCACCCGTAATTGCTTCAAAAGCATCGGCAAGTATATACTGCCGGGCCTTGGAATTTACATCGGACGATTCTCCTTTCGATAAATACAAATATTCATTGACACCTAAATCTGAAGAAACCTCGGAAAGCATTTTCGCATTCACCAGACTCGCGCGCCAATTTGTCAGCTCGCCTTCTGGATTGTCATACTTCGCATACAAATATTCAGTCACAACCAATTCTAAGACAGCATCTCCCAAAAATTCTAAACGCTCATTATGTCCAAGCTCAAACGTCGGATGCTCATTCAGATATGACCGATGGACAAGCGCCTGATGTAAAATCCGCTTATCCTCAAATGATATCCCGAGGCTGTTTTCAAGTCGTGAGATGTCCTTATCTAAACTCATTGATTCGTGGGTGTTTCAGATCCATCTGTAGGAGCT
The DNA here is from genome assembly GCA_964524365.1 of uncultured Gammaproteobacteria bacterium. GTDB lineage: Bacteria > Patescibacteriota > Patescibacteriia > PEXW01 > CAZGDO01 > CAZGDO01. The sequence goes on from CAZGDO010000040.1 coordinate 10,113, forward strand.
GTGGTATTATTTTCGACTGCAGGCGCCACAATGCTTAAATCGTTTGGATAGCGTAACGATCTATCCAATTGGATATCAAGTTGGACATGATACTGTGGGTCATCATCTGACACCTTGGATACCACCCATTGTTCGTGTGCGACCTTGCGAGTAAATGGATTTACCCAAATATCGAGCGTAAACTCAATCTGCTGATTGGGCAGCGTGGCATCTTTTCCAAATGCATACAGTTCTGGTGAATACCAATCTGGCTGTGCCTGATCAATTGCATCAACATCAATTGGGATTCGGAAATGCAACATCCACCACGGCTGACCATCTGTGTTAAACACAAACCGAGGAGTCCCTGCGTATTCGAGTAATTTTGGTTGGAAAAAAGAGGAACTTTCAATTGCGTGTTTTGTTTGGTCATATTCACCCTCGGCAAACGTATATGTTGAATACG
>CAZGDO010000041.1:0-10134 GCA_964524365.1 uncultured Gammaproteobacteria bacterium
ACCTGATCGCCATATTCTTGAGCAAACGCCATACCAACTTCTGTACCATATCCTTGAGCAATAATAATCACATCATGCACGTTTATTGCATCAAGAAAATTCTTTATGCGGCCAACTCGAGCCTCGAGCCGATAATTAATATCTTTACCTTTTGAGGAGTACCCAAAACCAATAAGATCTGGGGCGACCACGCGTCCCTTTTTGATAAGATCCGGGATCATAAATCGCCATGTATCAGCAGAGCTCCCATACGCGTGGAGAAGTAAGAAAGTTGTATTACCTGACCCCTCATCCAAATAATGGTACCGCACGTTATCTACTGTAACGAATTTACCCGTTGAGACAAGATCTTCCGCGGAGCCACTTACATCGGCTTGAATCCATCGATTAAAAGCAAATGCGAAGATAAACGCGGTAATAATAAGCGCAGCTAATACTTTTAAGAAAAATTTAATTAATGTTCCCATTGTTTTTTTGCTTGAAGATACGAGCTCTGTACCGGTAAAGTAAATAAAGGACTATAGCTACTAATATGCTTAGTATAACACCAAAAACACCAAAAGAACTAATCTTTTGTAGGGCTCCTGATACTTGTGACCAAAAATAATATCCGAGAAAAAAATACGTAATCGACCAGATAAATTCGCCAGATAGACATGCGATGAAAAATTTGAAGAAGCTCATGCGTGTCACTCCTGCAATAATATTGATAATCGCCTGAAACGAAGCAAAAATCGCCCGAGTCACGAATACGCTCCATGACCCATATTTGTCTACAAGTGCCTCTGCCTTTTCAAGACGGCCATTTTTTATCATTCTACCGCCCCACCGTAAAAGGACTGGGCGACCAAATTTTCTTCCCACCCAATACCCAAGCACATCACCCAGCACTGACGCCACAGTCAATAACGCAATAGAAATCCAAATATTAAAAACACCTTCGGCTGCGACCGCGCCCATGGCTGCTGCGATAACACTTATGGGAAACGAACCAAAAAATTCTAAATTTTCAATTACGACGACAATAAACAGAGTGACATATCCATACTGTACCACCAAATTAAGCATGCTTGATGTTTCCTGCATAAACTAGTCTCAGGGTTTACTCATACCGCAACGCATCGATTGGGTGTTTTTTTGCTGCACGTATCGCGGGAGTAACCCCAAATACCACTCCGACACCAATAGAAACACCAAAGGCTAATAAAATAGCATTTAAGGTAATCGGGATGGAAAAACCTATAAAGTTTGTTGCAATAATACCAGCGAGCACCGAAAGGGCGTACCCAATAATGCCGCCAATAAAGCTTAAGACAATCGCTTCCGTTAAAAACTGTATTAATATGGATCCCGCTGTCGCGCCAACTGCCTTGCGTAACCCAATCTCACGCGTATGCTCAGTCACAGATACGAGCATAATATTCATTATTCCAATGCCGCCCACAATTAACGAAATTGCCGTAATGCCAAGAATAGCACTTGAGAGCATGCCAAACACGGAATCAAACACACCAACTAAATCTTCTTGTGTGAGTACACTATAATCTTTAATCTCATGATTGTTCATCATCACGTCTTCTATTGCCTGTTTTGTGGGCTCTATATTTTCGGCAGAATCTACTTACACAATAAATCGAATAATATTTTTTGATTCTGTGATTTCCCAGACAGATTCCGCGGGAATAAATATCATGCTATCAAAACCGACTGAAGATGAGCTAGTGGCTGAATTGCTTTGATTTTCGCTCTCTTTCGCTTCTAGGACACCAATAACGGTAAATTCATTATCAAAGACAGTGATGGTTTCACCAACCGCGCTTTCAGGATCAATAAATAACTCCTGAGCCGCTTTCCATGACAAGACAACAACATGTGCTTTTTGTCGGTCGTCTTGTTCGGTAAACAAACGTCCACTTTTTATTTTATTGTCGAAAATATTAAAAATATCCGGATATGTACCAACCGTCAACGACTGTTTTGCGAGTCGATCATTATTACGAGTAATACCTCCCACAGCCGAAATTGGTGAAAAATACGAAACAGTATCAATATTCTTGATATCATCACCATCTTTAGTGCTTAGTGTACTTGTGCCGATTGCCTGTGAGGCGCCACTTAATCCACTAGATGATTCACCGTTTGTTAGCCCCTCAATATCACCAGGCATAACAGCGATAATATTTACGCCTAGTCCGTTAATCTCACTTGTAAACGCGCCTTTGAAACCTTCGCCGATGCCGACAAGTGTTGAGACACTGGCAATACCAATAATAATACCGAGCACGGTTAAAAACGATCGGACCTTGTTGGTAAAAATTGAACGGAATGCTTCTCGAATGGATTCAAAAATAATCATCGGTATTTGTCCTCAACTATTTTTCCATCGCGCAAAGAAATTCGTCGCTTAGTCATTGCCGCGATTTCTGCGTCATGGGTCACAATAATAATGGTCGTCCCCCGCTCTTCATTCAATTTAACTAAGATATCTATAATTTCTTTCCCCCGTTTACTGTCGAGGTTTCCTGTTGGTTCATCAGCAAGGATAAACTGCGGATCAGTAACGAGAGCACGAGCAATGGCAACACGCTGTTGTTGTCCACCCGATAATTCATTCGATTTGTTTCTTGCCCGATCAGCAAGCCCTACCTGCTCTAAAACTCGCTGAATGTGTTCTTTGCGTTCGCTCTTCTTTAATTTTCGACTATACAATAATGGTAGCTCGACATTACGATAAACGTTTGCGCGACGAAGTAAATTAAATGATTGAAACACAAAACCAATTTGCTCATTACGCTCAATAGCAGCATCAGCGCCGGTTAAATGTTCCACATTTCGTTCATTCAGCACATATGAACCGTTTGTCGGTTTATCGAGCAAACCCAACACATGCAACAGGGTTGATTTTCCTGATCCAGATGTACCAATAATTGAAATCAATTCGCCTTCTTCAACCGAAAAAGAAATATCATCAATAGCACGCACTTCAAAGGGCTCCCCTTCGTCATACACTTTCGAAATGTGAGACAAAACAATCGCCTGCTTCATATGAATACAGTCATCCTCTCGCATTTACGGCCGAAAGTCAAGAAAAACTGCTAGCGATCTTCTACATCCGGACAACACGGATCATCTGGATGCGCATAACAGTTTACTGCACAAAGGCATTGCCCAGTACTTGAATCGCAAACTCTGCCGCTCGGGCAGCTTCCGCATTTCGAACAATCCTTCACCAACGCACCCTCATCGCAATAATACAATGAAGTACCCTGGCATTGCCCATAGAGCGTCCCATCACTACAGCTTTGGAACTCGACTTGGACTGTGAGACGAGAGTTTGCAGGATTTTCTTCGTCTCGAACAACATCGAGGGTTGTTATTTTGGTTCCGCTTACCGGATCAATAAACACTTCATCTTTTTCTAACGCTGGGTGTAGTTCGTATCCGGTTGCACTCCCACCTGGATCAAAAATCATTGACTTACTGAATTCAATCACATTCCAAGTAAAATCTACGTGTAATAATGCACCCATTGGTGTATTCCCAGTAACAAACCCATGCGGTACCCCATTTTGATCCCATCCAATGTCTTCTCGATACTCAACATAGAGACGCTGATTTCCGGTACGTGGGATTATTAATACCTTCAACCCTGAAGCCGCGGTTTCGATAGGCTCCAACACAAACGTGCCGTTTTCGGTAACTGTCTGAACGTTTGACGAGTCAAGCCACCCAAGCCAATCTTTATATTTCGCGTTATTGTAACTGATATAGTATCCCATGGTATCATAATAATCCTCGTATTCGTTATATGGCTGACCATTAAATCCTTGGGTGCATTCTAGTATTGGAACGGTATTAATATTGCACGCATATGCATGCGCATGTTTCAATCCAAGTGCATGACCTAGCTCATGCATAATTCCAAAACGGGTATATCCTTGATCAACCCAATCCGAATATACTCCAATCCATGATGCTGAAAAAGTTGCATCACCGTCTGGGGTCTCGTGCAGACGCTTACCAACTTCGGACTCGCTTCTGCATGTATGTGGGTGAACAATGAGTATGCGATCATACTGAGTAAAATCGACTTGCAAATCAAATGCTGCCATAGCTGCATTGAGTAACGTAACGTGAGATGTGGTGCCGCAATTTGTTGCGTTAGCCTGTGCCCATCCAAACATATCGTATGGTTGGTCTGGGTGTTCGACGCCAACGAATCGCATCTTTGCATAGGAATTCTCTTGATAAAAATTGTTCGTATCATCAAGAAGCGATTCAATGGTTGAAGTACTGATATCGGGCTGTGGAGCGTCATTGTAATAGGTAAGGAGCACTGCAAATTTCTGATCACCTATAACCGGCTCTTTATAGGGAACATTCTTTGTTTCATCGAGTGCAATTGATGTTTGTGCCCCACCAAAACTATCTACAAGTATGTTGTTCGCGTCTAACGCAATCCCCGAAAGGTTGTAGCTCGCCCCAGGTACAACATCAAAGAAGTCTTGGTGTGCAAGATGAACATGAATTTGGCTTCCTGTGTCCGATTGCTGTGTAAATGTTTGATATTGTACGCCGGTTTTAAAATCTTCCGTTTGAACAATATTCATCACTCCTTGAGAAGTTGCTTTTCTCACGATGCATCCAGTCGCTTGAGCGTCGAGAATCATCTGATGTAATTCTCCCACATAGTCGGTAGCAGCCGCTATACGTCCCATTGAAAGTTCAGGGCAATTAATAGGGGGTAGAGTGACATCGCCGAGTCCCTTTGAGAGTAATCCTAAAAAGGCAACACCTAGCGCAAATGAGGCTGTCATACCGATTGTGAGTCCGATGACTGTTATTTGCTTAGTTGCTTTCGAGAGGACGGACTGTTGGGTCGCCATATTTGTGGTACGTTAGTTTTTGGGCGTGAGTACGACAAATAATGCTATACCGAGATATGTCACCAGTATACGCTTTTTTACTTATTTTGGCGATGAATTATTTATCTGGATAAATGACAATAATCCGTTTGGCGCCGTTATCTACGTCACCACCGTTCCAGTCATGCATTGCTGACATGACAACAGGAATATCGTATCGATAATTTTCACCATTGCGCGTTCCAACGTCATTGGTTATAAATTGATCTGCTGTGTAACCACGGACAACAAACATATGATAAACGGGGCCGGGAGCTGTAAAATTCGGATTTCCCAATTGCTGGCCTTGTGCTGGGACGATAACTGGATGACCTGCCGCTACAAAAGCTTTGATTTGATTAGATGTAGGATTATCGATGACATCCACGTGAGTGTATTCAAGATAGGCTCGAATAACGCGAGCAATTTCTGCAGCAGTCGTTGATTCATAAAAACCCAAATATGTTTTTTCAAATTCAACAAATTTTAAAATTTCTTCGTCAGCGACTGCGGGGGTGAATTTTTTTTCTTTATAATAAAAATCTACCGTAAGCACGGAAGCTTCTTCACACGCGTCTTGATATGGCTGATCCCAATTTGCATTCGGCGCTTGAGACGTAAACGGAACATTGAGCAAAAATTCTTCGGGAATAGCGCCATTACCGTTAATATGTTCTTTGGTGGTTCCTTCGGCAGATGTGTTCGTCAGCTCTTCTCCGGTATTGACATTTGTGTCCGAAAAATCATCTTGATTTGTAGAATTTACAATATCATTGTAGTCCACGGGTTTGGGTAGCGGATCCGATGCTACCTGTTTGCTCGTATGTATTTCATGGTAGACATCACGCAATACATCACGCGCGCCAAACAATAACAATGCGGCTACCCCAAGACAGAGCACGGCAAGCGTGATCCATGATGTGGATTTTTTTATTCGTACAGAATTTTTCATATCCATTAAATGAGGAACATGATAGGTTACCGCTTTTACACTAATTCGTCAAGGCGTTATGCGAGGCTATCTAATATTTTAGACGCAAGCTCATATGGGTCAATTTGAGAATATGACGGATGTGCTTCAACGTATTGAGTAATAGCTTCTCTTTGATTATCGCTAATTCTTCCTAGTGCTTGTTCGGTCTTGTTCGATAAAATAGAACGCAAATGAGCATTCGGCAAAGAACCTTCAATGGTGCTAATTAAATCCTTCAACGCACCAGCCAAAAGTAGTTTAGGTTCTTTACCTTCAAAATCGAAGTCTATTTGTTCTGTATTATTTCCCATATATATAAAATATTTTAGGAACTAAAAAAAATCGAGAAACCTTATTTATTTTACAATTACTCCAGCCTTGAACAGCATGGCCCAGTTTCCCTCAAATGCTGATGTGTTGTAGATAATCTCACCGTAAAGCGGATCGTTCACAATAATTTTTGTCGGACTTTCAGGTGAACCGACATACCCTCTCACTACACGAGCATGCTCTCCGTTTATTGCATAAATACTTTGCCCTTCGGGTGTTTGCCAATCGACGCGTTTGCCCGATCCTGCGTTGCCCCAAACCACGATCGGGTTTCCATTGTTTATTTCTTGTGTAAGCTGTTGAATGGTGCCATTCACAAAATAGTCAGCGCCGCGATAAGCACGTGCTGCCTTTAAAATCGGCTCCCAGTACACGCCATACCCCGTTGTAGATTGCCGACCACTTATATCGCCGACAAATGCAGTATACGGGTTGCCCCAGACATTGCCCGAGTGTGGAGTCGGATCGTATCCGACGATCGACATAAGTTGGTCCTCGGAAACAGCAACTCCTTTATATGCCAATGCCATTTTTAGTGCAGCTACCTCACAAGAAAGCGGATAATCTTGGTGATCGTACGGCACGTCAAGACGAACGATTGTCGGTTGAGTAGTAAAGGTAAATGCGTATTCTCTCACACTTGGGATCCCCGCTTCACCTGCGACACCGGGGGCCAACCGAATAGTATACCCCGTATCTCGTGGCATATTACTTGATGGGGTAAAGATTAACGTCGCGCCATCCCAAGAAAAACTCCCTGAAAGCTCGGGGGTTGTTGAAAAATTCTTTTCAGCGGACGCATGCGCAACCGGCTGATCAAAATCAATTCGAATCTGTCTATCAACTGCAACACCGGTTGCTCCTGGACCTGGGCTCATAGCAACAACTTTTACAGCACCGATTGTTGCGAATGTATAAACACTATCACTTTCAAAAAATCGTCCACCTTCGGTGGTAAATCCTTTTGGAATAGTGACTGTATATGTCGTGTCTGCAAAAAGCGTTGCACTCGGTGTAAATACTGCCCCAACCCCGTCAACAGACCAGACACCGTCGATCTCAGGTGAAATAATCAGTTTAGAAAATTCTGTTTCTTGAGGTGCGTGCGTAAATGCTATTTGAAATGTAGTAGACCTTAAAACTGCATTTCCGGTTGGACTAAACGAGTCAACTCCTGGAGCTTCTACTGTTTTCCATGCCTGCTCTAGGGTCACCCGTTCCTCGCCTTCATAGGAAACTTCTCCCGAATCAATAAAATGACGAGTCGGGTGCGTAACTACTTGTGCGGTATAACGCGTACCCTGTGCAAGTGGTTGAGTTGGGGTATATGTATATATTGTCTGATCATCGTTTATTGTTTTAGTGAATTCAACCGTCGGATCAATTTTAATATCATACGCCGCTAATCCTGAATTTGGCTGGTCTAGAGTCAAGGTAAACACGGAAGATGGTAAGAGCTCTTCGCTTACCAAAGGTGTGAGTGAAGCAACCGTGGGCGCTGGTTGTGTGGTAAATGTATACATAACCCGCTGAGCTGGTTCGCCTAAATCGAAAATGCCACGAAGCTTCTCGAAAGAAATTGTATATGTTGTATTAGGAAGCCAGGTTTCCAATGGCTCAAAACGGAAATCCCGAGATAAGTGTAATCTCGACAGCCGATCTTCGAAATACCAATTCCCAGGACTTGGCGGATCAATAATAATACGAACATTTCTGCTCATCGGCCGAGAAAAAGAAAAGGAAATCCCGCTATCTGTCCGAACGCGATCACCTGCTGCTGAATAATTAACATCCCATGACGCGGGCTGCTGCAAAGTCACAAGTCCAAAAACAATAGCAGCAAACACAATCGTGCCTAAAAACAAAAACGCCTTTGCGCGTACTGGCATGGCAATAAAATCGTGAACTCGTTCCTTTAAATGGTGGGGGTGATGTTCGATGTCGTGAATATCTTGATGTATGGTCGTCGCAAAAAGAGACATAGTGCGCGTGCTTAGCGTATATATACTATAGCATGACCCAACACAAACGGACTACAGGGGAACGCTGTCATGAATAATTTCTATTTCACGCTGACAACTCCAAACACCGGTCGTATTTTCTTTACATGTAGTTCGCGGAGTTGTACAGCCACAGACTCTGCAATCAGCCGGGACAAGACCCCCTTGAGTATCGCATAGTTGTGTCCCTTCGGCATTACACGTCCCAAGCGCGGTACCATCTGAACACGTACATTGTTTCGCTATATTATCCTGCCGAAGCAAATCAGGATCGTCATATTTCCCGGCATAGTAGGTGTTCCCATGATTATCAACTACCAAGCCTTTAATGCCAACGCTGTTTATTAAAGGACTGTTCCAATCCATCTCAGGGATGCAAATGTTGAGTGATCCTTTATCTGTCTGAAGAGTTAATGTAATATTTGAGTAATTAAAATTCTCTGTATCAAACGATTCACGTGATACCCACATCACAAGAGGTGAAAACCACTTCATGGCGTCTGTGCCCCCCTGCTGATATGAATACGCACCAGTGGTGTTCACATAAAGAGATGGGCGTTCATACGCGCCGAGTTTTGCCCACCATGTATAGTGGGATTGTGGCCAGCCCTTAAAAAACCAAAACCCAATATTCTGATCCTCGAGTATGGGTAGGTTTGATGTTGCCGAGTATATCAATGACGGAGAGAATGGCTGAATCGTTGAAACTGGCGTCACCGAAACAGTGGTAAATCCTGTGCCCTGCCATGAGGCGTCAGATGTTGTAAAAGCAGGATTTGTAACCATGTTGTCTTGATTTTGTGGTCTATGAATTGAAACATCATCAATGTATACAAATTTATCAGTCGAATACTCTTCGCCTTCATTCCCCGCATTCACTACTAGTAGTACATCAGTGCTTGGTGCTACAAATCCACACTCAGGTGATGGATACCAAGAATATTCTTGTAAATCCAAACCGCAATTGGCATAGGTTGTTGTACCATCTGTTGACGCCACGTGGACACGAATCTTATTCGCTGTTGCTTGCTTCACATCAAATTGGAGCGCATACCATGCTCCTTGCGTAAGACCTGTGACAGTCTGGCGCATTCGCTGATCACCTTGGGCACCTGTATATACCTTGGCACAATTGGCGCCTTCAGAACATTTATCAATACGCACATGCGCATATTCTGATATTTTTATCTGCCCGGATGTTTCATGTGCAACGGCATAGAGTGTTTTGTAGCTATGATCTGTAAAAAGCGAACTATCAAGTGTTGTCGTATAATAAGGTCCGGATCCATACATTGTCGCGATTCGCTCTGGTAACACATCGTTTCGAAGATACAATTCAACTTTACTAATCCCCCGATAGCTCGCGGCAAAAATACGCACAGGTGTACTAAGACCTACAAATTCACCTGAGGCTGGGGCGCTAATTCGTACTGTTAGGTCATCGTACAGCGGAAAAGAAATTCTTTCCAAATAATCAATGCTTCGGGCGCCTACTGCTATTGCTGTCGTTGCGATAACGCCACCAATAATAACTCCAAGGATAACTTTCGTTACCCTTGCGATGCGCAAAGAAAGCGCTTCTTGAACGATTTTTTTTCCCATATGTATATGCGCTACTTCGAAACGATACTAATGTCAAATACCTTCATATCATTCATCGGCACGACTTGTTGCTGAGATTTCTCCATTAGACTAGGGACTGCGGGTAGGACAAAAGCAACAAATAAAACTGCGAGCGAAAATACACCCAACGCGACGATTGAGGCTATAGTTTTATCTTGTGCGTGTATACTTTGTTTTACTTGCATTTTCTTTTATTTTATTTACTTTGAGTGTATTATAGCACGAAAAACAATAAAAATCAAGTATAAATGGTAATGTGCACAGACATATGGCGGTTTTCTAGGGTAGCAGTTATCCTAGATAA